>JAHIHE010000042.1 GCA_018899995.1 Patescibacteria group bacterium
AAGGCGAATCAATTATAAGCTGCGGCCCCCTGAAAACCGAACTCACCTGATAGACCAAAAAAGATGAAAACAAAATCAGCATTACGCTTATGGCGAAAAGGGTGATTTTTTTGGGAGTAATGATAAAAGTCGGATTCTTGGCCAAATTTAAGGCCGGAAACCTGCCTTTGTCAATATTTTTTCTGATGCCTTCTTCTTTTTCGTAAAGCAGCACAAAACTTTTCGGGTCCAGCTCGTAAAATTCAGCGATTTTTTTCAGAAAACCTTTTACATAGACCTCCGCGGGCAGTTTGTCAAATCTTTCTTCTTCCAGATAAGCCAGATATTTTTTAGGGATTTTTGTCTTGTCGCTAATAAAATCCATGCCAAGATTATATTTTTTCCGCATTTCGGCGAGTTTTTCCGCCAAAGTAAGGCCGCCGACTTTTTTTGTCTTAAACATAATCATATATTTCCGTCTACTATTTTAGAATCCTCCTCTTCTCCGGAATTTGCCAAATTCGCTCCGGCGCCTTGCGGCTGGCCAGCTAAAATTTGTCTCGGTTTCGCGCCGTCAGCCGGCCCGATTACTTCTTCTTCTTCCAACAAATCCAAAAGTCGCGCGGCTCTGGCGTAGCCCACCCGCAACCTCCTCTGAAGCAGAGAAGCCGAGGCTTTTCGCGCCCTGAGAACTACTTCTTTCGCCTCTTCGTACATTTCATCATCAATATTGCCGCCGGAAATTTTTTCTCCGAAAAGATTTGCCGCCGGCGACTTCAACTCACTTTCTTTAATGGTCTTTGCCTCCTTGCCGTAATTTTCTTTAAACCAGTTAACCACTTTTTTCGCTTCGGCCTCTGAAACAAAACAGCCCTGCAGGCGCTTGGGCTTGGAAGCGCCGGTGGCCAAAAATAGCATATCTCCGCGCCCAAGAAGTTTTTCCGCGCCGGAATGGTCAAGAATCGTCCGCGAGTCAATCAAACTTGCCACGCGAAAAGCGACGCGCGAGGTGATGTTGGCTTTTATAAGCCCGGTAATCACGTCCACCGAAGGCCTCTGCGTGGAAACGACCAGATGTATGCCCACGGCTCTTGACATCTGCGACAGCCGGACAATCGCCGCCTCAATTTCGCGCGGAAAAGTCGCCATCAAATCCGCGAGTTCGTCAATAACAATCATGATAAAAGGCATACGCTCCAAGCTTTCTTCTTTCGCGCTTAGTATTTTCTGATTATAGGAGTCAATGTCGCGCGAAGCCAATTCCTGAAGAAGCAAATATCTCCTTTCCATCTCGCCAATCGCCCATTTCAGGGCGCTCACAGCTTTTTCCACCTCCACGATCACCGGCGTCAGGAGATGCGGAATGCCGTTATAAAGAGTGAGTTCCACCCGCTTCGGGTCAATTAAAATAAACTTGAGCGTCTCGGGCGGATTGTTATAAATCAAGCTCATTATCAGAGAATTGATGCTGATGGTTTTGCCGCTGCCGGTTGAGCCGGCTATAAGAAGGTGCGGCGCTTTTGAAATATCCAGCCAGTACGGTCCGCCGGAAACGTCCAGTCCCATAGCAACGCTCAAATCGGAAAAATAATCTTTTTTGGGAAAGTTTTCCAGTATGTTTTTAAGCCGGACCGTGGCAGCCGTGACATTGGGAATTTCTATTCCCACCAGCGACTTGCCGGGTATCGGCGCCTCAATGCGTATGGATCTGGCTGCCAAAGACAGAGCAAGATCGTTAGCCAAAGCGGTAATCTGGCTTAATTTCACTCCGACAGCCGGCCGAAGCGTGTATTGCGTGACTGTCGGGCCGATATAGACCTTTCCCATTTCCACCTCAATCCCGAAATTGGCCAGCGTTTTTTCAATTATGGAAACATTGGCGTTTATGTCGCCGCTGTTCGCCTGGGAAAATCCGCCGTCAAGCAATGCGAGCGGGAATTTAACCCATGCTTCTTTTGGCTTTGGCGGCCTTTTGTTTTCCTTGATTTCTATATCCAGTTTTCCGTTCGCGAATGATTTTTCTTTGCCGGCAATATCGCCGGCAATCGGACTCGTTTCGTTTTTTGCTTCCACGGAGAAACCGGCGGCGCCGGGCGTTTTTCCGGAGATTGTTTTTACTTTAAACGAAGGAATGGAAATGATTTTTTTTATGGCTCTGCTCACGAAAGAGTCCTTTGGCTCTTTGTCCAAATTGTCCGCGTAATTTTCACTCTCAACTTCCCGCGCTTTTCGGTCGCGGTATGACAAAAACCGGTAGTAATTATAGAAGGCCTTTGCCGCATAAGCCGCTTTCGCGAAAAATAATTCCAGAGAAAGATTAAAAATAAAAAGAAAGGAAACAACAATCAGGGCGAGCAAAACCACTTTGGCAGCCATCGCGCCGAAGAAAAAATCAAGCGGGTACGCCAAAATCAGCCCCGCGTATCCGCCGCCCGAATAATTTTTCGCCGCGGAAAGGAAATTATCCGGATAAAAAACCAGATTGACCAAAGCCAGCGCGCTTAAAAAAAACAGGCATGCTCCAAATAAAACGGCTTGCTGATAATAAAATTTTGCTTCCCCGCCGCCTTTGCTTATTTTTGCCAAAAAAGAAAGTCCGGCGATGAATAAAATCACAGGCACTAAAAAAAATAAATTGCCGAACAGCAGTCCGGCGCCGCGGAAAATTTTGTCGCCAAAAGAATCCTTTGCGCCAATAAAGCTTAAAAGAGTTATTACTGCCAAAGTGAAAAAAATAATGGCAATAATGTTGTATTTTATTTCTTTCCGCAGATATACTCTGCCGAAATCGCGGTTTTTTCCGTTGTTTTTCTTATTTTTCGCCATCTTATACGATTAGCTAATAATTTATCATTAAGGAATTTCAATTTTTCCGCATTTTCCGCGTTAATTCCGCGTAAGTCTGCGAAATTAGCGCCGAAGGCCTAATTTATCCATAGTTCAATTATACTCTTTTTTATATAAAAATAAAGACCCGAAAGGGTGCTCAAGAAACTATGTGATTATAGGAATACTGATTTATCCCGACCCAAATTGCACTACCACCGACAAGAAAGAGGGGAAATAGGTTTTTTTTAAGACACTCTGGAAATAGAAAATTCTCCAAAGTTAAAATTTTTCGGAGTTATAACAGCGGTGGCTTGTCGTAGAATCAAAGCCATGGCACGGTATAACGACAACTTTTTTTGTTTTCGTCCCGAGGTTGCTTATCAAGGTTTCTTAGCCATAACCAAAAGCAAAATAGCAAT
>JAHIHE010000043.1 GCA_018899995.1 Patescibacteria group bacterium
AAAAAAGATAAGGCAAGAGGATAGATTTGCTAAAATAGCTTGTTTGGGAGATTCTGTTTTTCATACGCAAGATTTAGCCAGCCTATGGCAGATAAAAAATCCCGGCACTCTTTATATGCTGCTTAATAGATATGCAAAAAAAGGATTATTATTTAGAATTTATAAAGGATTTTATTCCATAAAGCCCGTGGAGCAAATAGATCCGATTAAATTGGGCATCAAAGCATTGCACGGATTTGCTTATGTAAGCACCGAGACAGTTTTGTCCAAGGCCGGAATAATTCAGCAAAATATCTATGGCGTAACTTTTGTTAGCTCGCGATCCAAGAAATTTTTGATAGGCGGCAATCATTACTATTCAAGGAAGCTGAAAGATATTTATTTATATCAGCCAGCAGGAATTATTTACGAGAATGGCGTAAAAACTGCCACCACTGAAAGGGCAGTGGCGGATTTATTATATTTTAATCCAAATGCTTATTTTGATGGCGCTATGCTGATTGATTGGAAAAAAGTAATAGAAATCCAAAAAGAAATAGGTTATTCTTTGACTCCGGAGCGTTATGGCAAGTAAATTCTAAATTTTGATATTTATGATGATTTTACCCAATCCAAAAGACGCAATTCATAAAGCTTGGCTTTATCGTTTGCTCTCCGCAATTTATGATAATAAGATATTGGCAAACTCGCTTTATTTTAAAGGCGGGACATGCGCGGCTATGCTTGGTTTTTTAGATAGGTTTTCAATAGATCTTGATTTTGATTATACGGGAGAGAAGAGTAAAGTGAAAACAACAAGAAGAGAACTGGAGTCGGTTTTTAGCGATCTTGACTTGGAGATAAAAGATAAAAGTCAAAAAGTTCCGCAATATTTTTTGAAATACCCGGCAAAGCCAAATTTAAGGAATACTATTAAAATAGATATAACTTTTCCGCCGCCCAAATCAAATAGCTACAGGGCTTTTAAACTGGAAGATATTGATAGAGTAGTAGTTTGCCAAACAATTGAGACTATGTTTGCGAACAAATTAGTAGCTTTAATGGATCGCTGGGAAAAAAATAAGGCGATTGCGGGCCGCGATGCTTATGACATTCATTATTTTTTTATGCAAGGATTTGGGTATAATGAAAAAGTCATAAAAGAAAGAAGGAAGAATAGCGATTTGGCTTATTTTTTTCGGTCTTTGATAAGTTTTATTGACAAAAGAATAAATGAAACGGTAATTGGCCAAGATCTTAATTTTTTGCTGCCACCTAACAAGTTTAGAAAAATAAGAAAAGTGCTAAAAAAAGAAACATTGATGTTTTTAAAGGATGAATTAGAAAGATTAA
The DNA here is from genome assembly GCA_018899995.1 of Patescibacteria group bacterium. Lineage (GTDB taxonomy): Bacteria > Patescibacteriota > Minisyncoccia > JAHIHE01 > JAHIHE01 > JAHIHE01. The sequence goes on from JAHIHE010000043.1 coordinate 1,333, forward strand.
AAAGATAATTTTGTATTTATGAAACTCGTCACTTGCGGCAGTATGAAATTTTTATTAAACACCGCCCGATTTTCGGGCGGTGTTTTGATTTATTCAGTTTTTGCTTTGCTTTTTTTTACGGCTGGTTTTTTTTCTTTTGCTTCGGCCTTTTCCTTCTTGACGATTTTTTCCTTGGTTTCTTTTTTGGCTTTTTGTTTTTCCTCTTTCGATTTCGCTTTTTCGGTTTCGGGTTTTTCCGCCGCGATTTTTACTGCCTCGGCTTTTGGAGCGGCTTCTTTCGGCATTTCAGCTTTTTCTGTCGGCGCTGCTGTTTCGGCGGTTTCTTTTTTGCCCTTTTCCGCCAAAGTCAGTCCCATTCTGTGCTCTTTCGGTTCAAGAGTGAGAATTTTAAATTTGTTTGTCGCGCCGACCCGGAGATATTTTTTCGCTTCTTCAATATTGTTGAATTCGGAAATATGGAGCAATCCGTGGATGTCTTCGTCTAGATAAACAAAAGCGCCGTACGGAGTGATTTTGCGCACATTTCCCGCGACAATATCGCCGACTTTATACTTCGTCTCCGACCATGGGTCTTTTTTCAGCGTTTTAATTGAAAGCGAAATTCTGGTGTCGTCAATTCCGATGATTTTGGCTTTGATTTTGTCTCCGACTTTGACGATATCTTTCGGATTTTCAATCAGCCGCCACGCAAGCTCTGAAATATGAACCAGCCCTTCCAATTCTTCTTTCTTGCCTGCGGCGCCTGTCTGTCCGGCAGGCAGGGGTCTGCCGGAGACGGATTTGTTCCTCATTTGTATTTCAGGCGCAATATTGAATTTTACAAATGCTCCGAAATCAACCACGCCGCTTATGACGCCTTCAATAATATCGCCTGTTTTAAGCAGGGAAATCGCCTCCCTTTCTTTATTCGCGTATGCCTCTTTTTCCGAAATTATAAGTTTTTCGTCTTCCTTATTGGCGTCAATTATTTTTACTTTGAAATCCTGGCCGATGAATTTGTTCAGCATTGATAAAATTCTGGATTTGTCTCCTTCTTCCACGCGCGGATAGTGTTCAGCCGAGAGCTGGGAAACCGGCAAAAACGCCTTTATGCCGTAAATTTCTCCCATTAATCCGCCGCGATTCGCTTCGCGGATTTTCACCGCGACTATTTCGCCTTCTTGCAGTTTTTTATAAATGTCCGTCCATGCAATTTCATATCCGGCGGTGCGCAGCGAAAGTTCAATATAGCCCTCGTCGTTTTCCGGCTCAATTACCGTGGCTTTGATTTTATCGCCGATTTTCAGGGTTTTAAGCGTTCCAATGCCGTCTTCCAGTTCGCGTCCGTAAATTACGCCGGCGCCAACAGGCCCCAAATCCAAATACAACGCTTGTTTTCCGATATCAATAACAACGCCTTCAATCAAGTCGTCCTTTTCGGGCATTTTCATCTCGCTTTCTTTCCGGGAAAGCATTTCTTCCATAAACCCTGTTTTTTTAGCCGTTTTCTTGGTTTCCGGCTCTTTAGTTTTTTGCTCTCCATCCGCCGCTTGGCGGGGTAAATCTTTTTTTATCATACCCCGTTAAAAACCCTCGGCGAAAAAGAATTTTAGTTTTTACTAAAAATCGTTCTTTTTACCTTCGGGCAATTATTTATTATGACTCCGTTATTTTAAAATTCTTTTTCGCTGATGTTTATAAATGTGGATTGCGTAAATAAAATTTCCTGAAACCAGAATAAATGCATACAGCTATAAACAGGTTTCTAACGGGGCATAAAAATAAAAAACCATACATTAGTAATTAAAATTGCCCGCGCCGCCTATGGTTTTAGCAGCCGGCAATGATTGAAGTATAAACTACTTTAAAATTTTGTCAACAACCCGCAGAAGTCCACCCTCTTTTGCACCCCTCGTTAATTTTTAGATTTCTCGGCAGCGACAAGATATATTGTACCGGAGATAGTTTGTTTTGAAAAGCGTAATGCGGCCTTTCGGTATTGTACCATAAAAGGTAATCAATGACTTTTCGGTTAAAATTGTCGGGATTTTCCAAATCTCCTAAGTGGTAATCCACAAATTCATCCTGAATGGTACGATTGAATCTTTCAATATGAGCGTTCATTTTGGGCATCTTGGGATAGGTGTGGTAATGAATCAAATGCAAACGATTCAGTTCTTCATTAAAATGTTTCTTGAATTCTGAGCCATTATCAGTAAGAACGAAGGTAAATGAAAACGGGAAAGCTTTTTGGCAGTAATCAAAAAATTCTTTGGCTGCTTTAGAGGCGTGGCTGGTGGCGCTCCAAGCAAAAGCAAATCTGGTATGAATATCTTCAAAAGTAATGACATAGCGCCTGATGCCGTAAACAAACTTTTCAATGGAATCCAGAGCTGTATAAGTCCACCCTCTTTTGCACCCCAACCCGCAGAAGTTATTGATATTTCAAAAAGTTGACAAATCTTGCTGCAGCAAGAAAAGTAAGGAGTTTTGTTTAAGGACTGAGATTGTTTAAATTCGTTCTTTTTAAAAATTTCCTTCATCAATAAAATAAGCTGGAGCGGGTTTTATTGATGATTTTTAACTGGTGGAAAACTGGCAAAAACATTTGCCAGCGCGGTATTTTTATGTTAATATGTTAATATGTTAAAAAGTTAAATTGACCACCCATGATCATCACCTGGTACGGACAAAGTTGTTTTAAGATCCAAAGCAAAGACACGACTATTGTTACTGATCCTTTTGACAAAAGCATCGGTCTTAAGCCGTATGCCGGCGGAGCGGATGTTGTTACGGTAAGCCACAGCCACTATGACCACAACAATGTCGGCGCGCTTCGCGGCGCCCCCTTTGTCATCAATACGCCCGGAGAGTACGAGATTAAAAATATTTTTATAAACGGACTTTCTTCTTTTCACGATAAAAAATCCGGCGCCGAGCGCGGGCTGAACACGATTTATGTATTTGAAGCGGAAGATATGCGCGTCTGCCACTTGGGCGATTTGGGCGAAATCCTGTCGGATAAGGCGATTGATAATCTCGGACAGGTTGATATTCTGATGGTTCCAGTCGGAGGCGTTTATACCATAGACGCGAAAGAAGCTTCGGAACTGATTGATAGGATTGAGCCGTCTATCGTTTTACCGATGCACTACAAAATTCCGACAGTAAACATCAAATTTGACCCCCTGGATAAATTTTTATCGGCTCGCGGGACAAAAAGCAAGGAGGCAATGGACCATCTGACAATCAAGAAAAAAGAATTGGTAGCCGAAGAAAACAAGGTGATTGTTTTGGCGCCAGCGCATTAGCATTAGTAAAAAGTTCACCCCGTTAGAAAATTTACATAAGTTTTCTAAGGTAAATAAAGATTTAAAACAAAGAAGAAGTTTTTGTTATTTTAGGAAGTTTTGTAAATTTTCTAACGGGGTTCATAAAGTCCGTAAAGTTTATAAAGTTTGAATGATTCAATGAAATTTTTCGATAAAATCAAAAGCAAAATAAAGCAAATTCAAGAAAAGCCGGAAAAAGAAAAGGCAAGAATTGTTTGGATTTTGGCGGTAATGATATTCGCGCTGATTACGGCGCTTTGGCTCGGATTTTCAAAGGGCTATAAAATTGAGAGCGGGAGCAAAAGCGATTCTTTTACAAAAATAATAAAAGAATTCAAAAGCAATATAGAAAATAAAATTAAGCCCCGTTTAGAGATTTATCTCTAACGGGGTAAACAGGCGCAGATATGGAAATCGGAAAAATAAAAATAAGAGAACTTACGGCCGAAATGCAGGACTCGTATTTGGATTACGCGATGAGCGTGATTGTGGCGCGCGCCCTGCCTGATGTGAGAGACGGACTGAAGCCGGTTCATCGGCGCATTCTTTACGCGATGCACGAGTTGGGGCTGAAGCACTCCGGAAGATTCAGAAAATCCGCCACGGTGGTCGGAGAAGTGCTGGGCAAATACCATCCCCACGGAGACATCGCGGTGTACGACTCTCTTGTCCGCCTGGCGCAGGACTTTTCCATGCGTTATCCGTTGATTCACGGACAGGGAAATTTCGGCTGTTTTACAAAAGAAACTAAAATCCGCTTAGCCGATAATCGCAATTTATCTTTTGAAGAACTCATAAAAGAACATCAAAAAGGCAAAAGAAATTTTACTTTTACGGTTAATGAAAAAAACGAAATTGAAATTGCAGAAATTCAACATCCCCGATTGACCATAAAAAATGCCGAATTAGTTGAGATAACATTAGACAATGACGAAAAAATACGATGTACCCCCAATCATCTTTTTATGTTGCGCAATGGCGTTTATCAAGAAGCGCAATCTCTCAAACCAGAGAATTCTCTTATGCCCATTTATACTCGACCGCATAGAGGAACTGATAAAAATCTAATCGGCTATGAAGAAATATACCAACCGGATAATAACCGCTGGACATTCTCGCACTATCTGGCCGACGAGTATAATCTTAATCAAGAAATTTACGATCGCGAGCGAGGTAGAATACGTCATCATCTGGATTTCAATAAACTGAATAATAATCCTACAAATATTCAGCGCATGCATTGGAAAGAGCATTGGAAAACCCATTACGAATTAACATCCGAAAAACATCAAAACGACGCTGAATATAGAAAAAAACTTTCTGAAGGCAGAAAAGCGTTTTGGAATAAACCGGAAAACCGAGTGCAATATTCTATCCGTCTTTCCAAACGAAATAAACAGAATTGGCAGAACAAAGATTATCAAGAGAGAACGCGACGATTTTTAAGCGAAGTCAATAAAGCATATATCGCGGCGCATCCGGAAAAACGAATTGAATTTAGCAAGCGAGCTACCGCAACGCTTAAACGGCTCTGGCAAGATCCTATACATGAAAAGCGAATGCGCCAAAATATTATTAAGGGAAATAAAAACCACTTCACTAACAAAACCGGATTAGTAAAGTTTATCAAAATCTGCCATTGGCTTTTTGAGTATAAAAAACCAATAACAAAAGAATATTATGAGCAAGCGAGAAAAGAAGTATATCCCTATGGCCGCGCCACTACGTGGGAAATTGGTTTTAAAAAGTATTTCTTCGGCCAATTAGAATCTGTCTTGGAGACAATTCAAAAAAATCATAAGGTTGTGTCGGTTCGTCGGCTTAAAGAACGAGCTGATGTTTACGATCTCACCATTGAACGAACCCATAACTTCGCGTTAGCAGCTGGTATTTTTGTGCATAACTCAATTGACGGCGACTCCGCGGCGGCGATGCGCTATACCGAGACAAAACTGTCCGCGATTTCAGATGAAATGCTGGCGGACATTGACAAAGACACGATTGATTTCGCGGATAATTACGATAAAACCAAAAAAGAGCCGCAGGTTTTGCCGGCAAAGATTCCCAACCTGATTTTGAACGGCACAATGGGCATCGCGGTCGGCATGGCCACCAATATCCCGCCGCACAATTTGATTGAAGTCATTGGCGCTGTTAATTTGTTGTTGGAAAATCCGGACGCGGCCATTGACGACTTGATGGGTTTTATCCAGGGCCCCGATTTTCCCGGCGGAGGAATTATTTACGACAAAAAAGCCATTAAAGCGGCCTACGAATCCGGCAGGGGCGCGGTGACGATGCGGGCCAAGGCGGAAATCGCGGAACCGAAAAAAGGGCATTTTCAGATTTTGGTAAACGAACTGCCGTATCAGGTGAACAAGGCAGAACTTTTGGTTAAAATCGCCGATTTGGTAAAAGACAAGAAAATAGAAGGCATAAGGGACTTGCGCGACGAATCGGACAAAGATGGAATAAGGGTCGTGATAGAATTAAAAAGCGACGCTTACCCGCAAAAAATACTGAACTCTCTTTTTAAGACCACCGACTTGCAGAAAAATTTCAACTTCAATATGCTGGCTTTGGTCGGGGGGCTGGAGCCAAAAGTGCTTAATCTGAAAAGCATTCTTTTGCAATACATAGAGCATCAAAAAATCGTAATTGCGAGAAGGACGAAATATTTATTGTCTCGCGCCAAGGAGCGCCTGCATATTTTAGAAGGCCTCTCCCGCGCCCTGCGGAGCATAGACGAAATAATCAAAACGATTAAAAAGGCCGACACGAAAGAAGCGGCTCATGTGGATTTGGTCAAAAAATTCAAATTATCCCCCTTGCAGGCCGCGGCGATTCTGGAAATGAAACTGCAAACGCTTGCCGGCTTGGAGAGAAAAAAAATAGAGGACGAGCTTAAGCAAAAAATAAAAGAAATCGCCGCCTACGAAGATATTTTAAAGCACCCCAAAAAAATCGTTTCCATAGCCGGCCAGGAATTGAAGTTGATTAAAGAACGCTACGGAGATGAGCGCCGGACAAAAGTGGTAAAAGGGGCGATTGGAGAATTCAGCGACGAAGATGTTATTCCCAACATCCAAAGCGTCGTTTTGATAACGCGCAACGGATATATCAAAAGAACGAACCCGAATATCTATCGCCAGCAAAAGCGCGGCGGAAAGGGGATAATCGGAGCAGTGCCGAAAGAAGAGGATTTGGTGGAGCATTTTATGAGCGTTAACACTCACGACAACTTGCTGTTTTTTACCAACAGAGGCAAGGTTTTCCAGATAAAAGCGCACGAAATTCCTGAAACCGCGAGAACTTCCAAAGGCCAGGCAATAGTCAATTTCCTGCAGCTCGGTCCGGAAGAAAAAGTCACGAGCATTATGGTCAACAAAAAACTGTTTGATTCCAAAAAAGACAATTATATTGCTTTGGTGACCAAAAGTGGTATAATTAAGAAAGTAAAACTGTCTGATTTTGACAATGTAAGGCGCAGCGGAATTATCGCGATGAAGCTCAAGGGCGCGGATGAATTGAGGTGGGCGAAAATCACTTCGGGAGACGACGAAATTATTCTGGCAACCTTGAGCGGCCAAGCCATAAGGTTCAAAGAGTCGCGAATTCGCGCGATGGGCAGAACGGCCGCGGGCGTGCGCGGAATCCGGCTCAAAAAAAGCGATTCGGTCGTGGGGATGGAGATTATAGAAAGTCAAAAGTCAAAAGTCAAAAGTCAAAAGTCCGAAAAAAAATCTCTATTGATAGTAATGGAAAACGGGTTCGGAAAAACAACTAAATTAAAAGAGTATAAGGTTCAGGGGCGCGGCGGTTCAGGCATTAAAACCGCGAAAATTACTCCGAAAACAGGTCCCGTTGTCCAAGCCGTGGTGCTGGACCAAGAAAGCGAGGGCAAGGACTTGATGGTTATTTCCGCGAAAGGGCAAATTATCAGGACTTCAGTCGGTAGCGTTCCCGCTTTGGGGCGCGCCACTCAAGGAGTAAGGATTATGCGGTTGAACGCGGGCGACAAAATTGCTTCCGCGGTGATAGTATAAGCAATTAAGCAATTAAGCAATTAAGCAATTAAGCAATTAAGCAATTAAGCAATTAAGCAGATTAACAATTTAACAAAAAACAATTAAGGAAAATAAATTGTTATATTGCTAAATTGTTAAATTGATTTTATGCCTAACCATATACTTTCCCGGTCCAAAGGCGCCAGCGGATTTATGGATCCGGAAAAAATTGTAAATTCTTTCGGCGTTGAGCGGGGAGAGACGGTCGCCGATTTTGGCTCCGGCGCCGGATACTTCGCGATTCCTTTGGCAAAAAAAGTTAGCGCGAAAGGAAAGGTCTACGCGATTGATATTTTAAAGGATTCTTTGGCGATTATTGACGCGAAAGCCAGCCGAGAAAACCTTGTTAATGTGGTTTTACTGCAAGCGGATTTGGAAAAAGAGAAAAGCACGACCATAGAGGATGACTCGGTTAATTGGGTGATAATGGCCAATATTTTATTCCAACTTAACAATAAGTCGTCTATTTTCCGCGAGGCGAAAAGAGCGCTGAAGCCGGCCGGGAAAATTATTGTTATTGACTGGCTGCCGGGCAAAACTGCGATTGGGCCAAGCGATTCCTCAAGGATTTCTCCGGAGCAAGTTCGGATTTTTGCCCTGAGCAACAACCTGAGAGAAATTAAATATTGGTTTCCGGACCCGTATCACTACGGATTTATTTTTATAAAATAATTTAACAAAGATATGAAC
>JAHIHE010000044.1 GCA_018899995.1 Patescibacteria group bacterium
AACCGAACTGGACAAGCAAAAAGAAATGAAGCAAAAAATTGACGCGGAAAGAAATAAAATTGACGAGATAATTGAAAAAGCAATTCGCTAAAAATTATAAAAATATTTAAATAATAAAATTATGGCAAAAGTCAACCAGCCAATTAAAGAGTTTTGGGGGTCAGACAAAAAACCTTCCTATTTAGAAATTTCCAAGAGAAAGCTCGGGAAAATTCCTCCTACGCATAATATTAAATTAAAGGGTAAAACTCAAAAGAACAAAAAGAAAAAATAATGAGCAAAAAAAACAGCTTTTTGACAGCATGTTACACAAATCAATGAGCAATAAATAACATCCTTACAAACTTGAGAATGTAAGGATGTCGTGTGGCAAGAAATTTAGGAGATGTTTATTTAGAAGCTATTTATGGATAAAGAAATGCCCAAACCAATTAATATATTTGTTAAATTTGATCCAATTCTGGAATTGATTACCGGACAAACAGAAATGAAAATTGTGATGAGCGAAGGGGCGTCGTTTATATTCCTTATTCAGAGCATTTTTACTTCTTATCCAGAAATACCAAAACGCTACCAGCCGGGCAGGTTGGCGATGATCCTCAACAACCGCAGGCCGACAGAATACGAGTTTCTTCACGACGGGGACCGAATAATTTTTCAGGCAGTTGATGGTTCGTGATAACATTATCACATTCTTGAGAACGTAAGAGTGTTAAAGAAATCCAAAACCAAAAATAAGTCGTTGCCAAACCCCAGTAGTAGAAACTTCGTTTCACTACGGGGCAAGCGGTCCACACGCCAAAAATTCTGGCCGTTTTTAAAATCACCTTGCAAATCCATCTTATCGCAAATTCCGGCGATAATTTTTTCAAGGCGGGGAACGCGATTTTTATTCCCCGCACTATGCACTATGATAATACATATTATCATAGTAAATTATATCGGATGTGTTATAAAAACTTGGAATAAAAAAGAAGAGTAAAAAATACTCTTCACGGAAGATAGATCATAAATTGCGGGGGCTTCTCGCTAATGGGATCTAGAAAACTCATTATTATTTTTACTTCAAATCCTTTTACTTCAATCCCATCTTCTTTTATGTGGTTTTTAATCCATTCTCCAATTGTTATATTTTTGGCTTCGGAAGGAAGAGCGGAAATGTAAACCCATACTTCAATAGTATTGCCTTGAACTCGAAACAATTCTACATCAGTATGATAAAACGATTCTATCTCCAAAATTTTTTGTTTTACATACTCCCTTAGTTTTTCTTCTGTCCATTTTTGACTGAAACTTCCTTCTATTTTTATCAAATGGGTAGCAAGCGCCATTTTTTTTCACCTCCTATTTTAATTTTAGAACCAAATTTTAATTATGTCAATCCCTGCAAAATTTTTTGGAAATTCAATTTCCGAAGGATGCTTTGTTATAGTAAAATTTAGCGGCAAAAAAAGAGGCGAAATGCCTCTTTTTAAATGATATTGGAATCAGAAACTTTGCGGAATCTACTTCTTGTTTTCAGCATTATTCTCCACGCTAATCACTCTCACTTTTTTAAGCGCGCCGTTATATTGCTTAGTCTTTTTTGTGGCAAATACAACTTTTCCGGCGGCTGTGGCAAAAAGAGTATCGTCTTTGCCTTTCATAACATTTTCTCCCGCTTTAAATTGGCCGCCTCTCTGGCGCACCAAAATATTGCCGGCGATAACACTGGCGCCGCCAAATTTTTTCACTCCTAAATATTTCGGCTGAGAATCCCTGCCGAGGACGGACGAACCGCCTGCTTTTTTATGTGCCATAGTATTTTAAAATTAAAAATTGGTTAATACAAATTAATTAAAGTAACTATTAATGGCCCGATAATATTTTTCCAGTCCTTTCTTTTATATTTCCCACACATCAAACCAATTTTTGACACTAATATTTTCCAAATATTTTTGCCCAAAATTATTTTATTCAATTAAAACTTCTTTTATCTCTTGACCAATTTGATAAATAATCTTTTGGTTATCTATCCAATGGAAATTAGCAAATGCAATATCCTCCAAATCTCTTTGATAAATGATTTTTAAATTTTTTTCAAGATCAAAAACTAAAAGTTCTAATCTTTTCTCGTTTTCTTTTTTCAAAATTAAAGCCAATTTTTTACTATCGGGCGAAAATCTGGCCTCTGTCTTATCAGTTAATTCAGAGTAAATTTCAGGCAGCGTCCTTTTGTAAGTAAAAGTTTCATTTCCAAATTTATTGCCAATTGTAATTCCATAATATACTGCTACGTAATGGTAAGCAACTACATATTTTTTATCTGGCGACCATTGATATCCTACACCGTATAGTAATTCAGCTTTTTTTGTACCCATATTAGCATCAATTACAAAACCAATCATGCACTCTGTGCCACAATTATAATAGACGACAACCTCATCTGCGTCTAACCATTCCCAATAAGATGTATGATAGTCCCCTCTGTAAATTTCTTTTTTATCTGATCCGTCTTTATTCGTAATCACAAGAGCTGTATAGTTATCGTAATCAATAAAATTTATTTCTTTATTCTTTTCTTTATCTATAAAATAATTTAAATCTAAAAAATAACCCAATTTTTGACCATCAGGAGAGATTTTTAACTGAGTTTTTGGCTTGCCATCATTAGTTAATGCTTTTGTGGCAACATATTTGCCATTATCATAAGTTACTAAAATCTCTCCGCCATAAAGTTCATCGCTCAAAAAATAAGAAACAGGATGTTTGTAAAGATGTTTTAGTTCTATATGATTTCTGATAGAAATAAAACTATAGTAAATAAATAAAAATATCAGAAATAATAAGGCCGCCCAAAAAAATTTGCCTCTTCTGCTTTCTAAAATCTGTAAGAAATAAGTCATTTATCTTTCGCTAAAATAAAACAATAAACGCCCGCTTCTTTTTGTAAAGCGAGCTCCCGGCACTATCCTAAGAAAATCCTCTTGGGACAAGCTAACATCATGAAAAAAGTTAGCTCCTTCGCTAAAATCTTCAATCTCTCCCTTAATAACATGGCTGGCAATTTCCCATGATTCACGCCAAGTTTTTTCATCTATAGGATTGTTTTTATGTAGTGGGTCAATAACGTAGTTATAGTTCTTGTCAACTTCTCTAAAGGAAGCGTATTGATTGGGTTTCAAAATTACTGCATGGTAAGTATTTCCTCCAAAAACTCCCATTTCTACTCGATGTCTAACTGACCAACTAACCGCTGTCTTAGTTTCTCTTGATTCACTTCTTGCTTCTCCATAAATTACTCTAGCTAAAATCATTTCTTCAGAATCGTCCTCAAAATTTCCTGTCCATTTTGGATCATCTACTGTGGGAATTCTTTTAAATTCTTCAATTTTAATTCTTATCTCCTTTATTTCGGGATTTCTATCTGCCCAAAATTCAAGATAATGAAGTTCTGGTTTTAGATTTAATTCTTTCTCAAAAAGTTTTGATTTTCCTTTCAATGCCCTCCCGCACCAATACCAATTTTTATGAGATTTTAGTTCCTCATTTTTCTGAATTTCATCATTAATAAGTAATTTTAAATCCGAATCATCTTTTCTCAAAAAACCTCTTTTTTTAATATTGGCCAAGGCTTTAATTTTAAGAGATTTAATTCCAATACTAACTAAAACAATAGTTAACCATTGCCTTCTTTCACCATCTTCTATTGGATAATTATCTTTTGGCAGAAAAGAAATTTCAGATTCTTCAATTTGATAAATTCTAATTGACTTAAGGAATGAAAACTGATCGGCTAAAAAATTTAAAGCGTGGTATCCTTCCTCAAAATGAATTAAGAAAAAATCTGTTTTTTTTAATCCCTTTAAATTATTTCCGTTCCAGGCAACTTCACCATCAAATAATCCCCTTTTACCCGATTTTTTTGGAAAAGAAATTCCATCAATTTTTACTGTCAGATCATCGTCTTTGAAAAAATTTTTCCAAGATGAAAGATTTTGCCACCAAGATTTTGCCGAAGCGATTATTTCAATGCCATAAATTCCCTTTCTCTTAATCTGAAAATTCCATTTAAATTCTCTTTCTCTAATAGTTCTATCTAATTTTTCTTCTAAAATCTGATGCATAAACTATTTTAATTTAAAAATAAGAAATTTATCTTTTTTCTAATATTTCTCCTATTTCTCCACCTGATAATTTATTGAAAATTGTAAATTAAATTTAACTATGCGTTCTTGGAAAATATCACTATTTCTCGTCCGACAATTTGGTCCGGCCGGTCATATATGATTGTTTTCCGGACCGATAAGGAAATTATTGAATCGTTTCCGACCTCGTCTTTTTCAATCGGACTTATGATAGTATAGCCCGTCTTGACTATTTTGTCAATAAACGGCGCAAATGCGTATTTTTTTTGCCGTGTTTGATAAACCGGAAAAGTTATCACCACTTTGCCTCCACTAATCAAAATATCTTTAAACGCGTTAAATGCCGACAAATAAAGATTTTCAAGGTCTTTAAAGTTGCGCTCTATATCCGCATCGGCGGGGGAGCGGCGGTCGTATCTTGGCCCAAGGGTTCCTTCGGTAACAATCGCGTCAATGGAATTCTGCGGAATAAATTTCGCGAGATTGCTGGCATCGCATTGGAATAATTTCAGGCGCCCTTCCAAATCCAGCTGGCACTCGGATTTTTTATTTAATTCCGAAGCAAGCCATTCCAAATTTTTTCTGGATGATTCCAAGGTTTGCTTATTTATATCCGAACCGATAACTTTATAACCCATCAGAAGCGCTTCCTGCAGCAAAACGCCGGTGCCGCAAAACGGGTCTAAAATCGTTCCGCCTTTTTCCGCCACTGATAAATTTATCATTATTTGAGCGAGTTTCGGCGGCATCATTCCGATTTTCATATCCCGCTTCGGCCTTCCGTAATCCCGCAAACCGTAAAAGCGGAAATTTTGCACGGCCAAAGTTTTCCCATAATAAATTTTTTCTTTATCAACCGCGACCACAATTTCTCCGCCCTTGGCAAGCAATTTATTCTTGCTCACTGCTGGCGAATCAAGAAAGAATTTGTGCGGCGGCGGACTGACAATGCGGCATCTGATTTGCCGTTCCCGCAGAACTTCTTTTATTCCGATTAAATAACTTTTAACTTTTTCGGTGATTTTTTGTTTTTTGTGCGGATTGGCTTTGCAGATAAAATATATGCTGACCCCCCAATAAAATTTCGGGAAAGGGATATTTTTGATTTCCTGCTTTATATTTGGGTATTTATCCATCAGTTCGTCGGCGCCAAACGCCGAGCGCAAGTCAGAAACCTTGCTTAACCGGCCAAAAACTTCTATAATCTTAATTGTGCCGCCCAGTTTGTCCAAAAAATACTGCTCGTTTTTTATCGGCTCCGCCAAATCAACGGCCAAGACCTCTTCGGACAAATTCAAAATTTTATAAGACGCTCCTTCCCGCTTGAAAACGCTTAGAATTTCCGCAATTGACAAAGTTGGCGCGCGGCCCAAGACAAAAAGATATTTCATAATATTAAAAAATAGCTGTGTTAAATCTAAAATATTGCAAAGAAGTTTTAGCCAAAAATGAGGATAGGATAATTTTGAGCATCGGCTTCATACTCGTGGCCATTTTGTCGTTTGGCGCCGGAAAACTTTCGGAAACCTATCATCCGCAAACGCCTATTATTTTTCAAGAAGCGCCGCATAGCAACGCGGTTAGTGTTACGGCCGGCGTCGCGCGGGATGCGATAAACAATCAGGCAGGCGAGACAATTCCTAAAGTCGACAGTGCCAAAATTCAAGGAAAAATTATCGGGAATAAAAATTCAATGATTTACCATATTCCGGGCGGCGCTTCTTACGATAGAATCAGCGAGCAGAACAGGATATATTTTAATTCCGAGCAAGAAGCGCAAAACGCCGGTTATCGCAAATCAAAGCAGTGATTATTTTCTTTTCACGCTTAGTTTCTTAAATTCTTTTTTTGTCCGCGCGCTTTCTATTTTCCTTTTTTCATCCCTCGTAAAATTGTCGCTGTCAATGTCTTTGCCGATTTTTGTCAAATCCATAGTCAAATACTTGTCCAGTTTTCCGATTTCAGCCAGCGCGTCTTTTAATTTATTTTCATCGTACACGTATCGGCCTTGCAACAAGCGGGAAATAAACCCTTCGTCAATAAAAACTCTTTCCAGTTTCTGCTCGTCGCAGTATTGGTTTATAATCTCCGCCAGTTCCGCAATTCGCGCGTCGTCTTTTTTGCTTTTTTCCTTGATTTCCAGATATTCTTTAACCGCTTGCTTTATTTTCGCGTCGTTTATCGCTTCTTTTTTGAACTGATGGGAAAAATACGGACAAAGTTTTTTAAAGTCGCACCAGTCGCAAAGGGAATTGGGCTGGGGCGCAAACGCGCTTACTTTAATTTTATCAACTATTTCCAAAATCCGCTCCTTTGTTTCTTTTAACTCGCTGGCGCTTCTTGTCGTTGAAAGTTTTTCTCCGTGCTTTACGAAATATAAGCTTAATTTAACCTTTTTGTCTTTTAAACTCGGCCAGCGATTGACCACTCCGAGATGGTAAACTGAAAGCTGCAGATTTTTATCCACATCTTTTTGCGGCGGCAAGGTCTTGCCGGTTTTATAATCAATAATCTCAAATGTTCCGTCTGCCAACTTGTCAATTCTGTCAATTTTTCCGGTAATCGTGTGAATTTCGCCGGAATCTTCTATCGGCGCTTCAAAATACGATTCCAAATTGACAATATGGAAATTCGCCGGATAATTTTTCGCGTAATAATCTTTCAGAATTTTTATTCCCTGTCCGAAAGCGGCCATTTCCTCCGCTTCCGAGGAATAAACGCTTTTGTCCCAAAGTTTAGTAAAAAATGACAGAACCTCGTCTTCCGTAGCTGGGGTAAGGCGAGCGGGCTCGTGAAGCACTTTCAGGGTTTCATGAATCCATGTGCCGAAAAGCGCGCTCTTTGATTTAGCCGTCTTTATTTTATCAATTTCCGAAAATTTGTATTTTGCCGGACAGATTAAAAAGGCGTCCAGCGCCGAATAGGAAATTCTCATAATGGTTCTATTTACTCGCCATAAATCGCGCGTTATTATGTTGTTATTAAAAGTATAATTCAAATATGGAAAAAGCGCAAAAAATTATCGTTGTCCACTATCATGAAATCGGCCTGAAAGGAAAAAACCGCGGATATTTCGAAGAAGCCCTGCGGCAAAATATTGTAAAATCGCTTGATAAAGCCGGCGTTAAATATTCGCGCGTGGCGCGTTTAAGCGGCAGAATAGTGGTTTACCCCGACAAAGACCCCGAGGAAAACGAGCAAAAAATCGCCAAAGAACTAAACTATATTTTCGGCATCGCGTATTTTTCGTTTGGCTGGCAGGTTAGCGCCGATTTGGAAAAAATTGAAAAAGCATTGGAAGAAATTCTAATTGAAAGATTATCCGCCTACGGCGGAAAAAATAGTCCGGCCCGCTTCGACGAGCCGAAGACGAGGCGAGCAAAAACTTTCCGGATTAGCGCGAAGCGGTCTGATAAAAAATTCCCGTTGACTTCTGAAGAAATAAATCAGAAAGTGGGGGAGTGTATAATAGAAAATTTTCAATTTTCAATTTTCAATTTTCAATTAAAAGTCAATTTAAAAAATCCGGATATTAACTGTTTTATTGAAATTACGCAAGACGGCGCGTTTCTTTATTTTGAAAAAATTAAAGCACTCGGAGGATTGCCGGTTGGCGTAAGCGGCAAAGTTTTATCTTTAATATCCAGTGGTTTTGATTCGCCTGTGGCCGCTTGGCATATTATGAAAAGGGGAGCGCGGGTTGATTTTGTCCATTTTCACAGCTATCCGCGAACCAGTAAAGCGTCTGTCAATAATGTAAAAGAATTGGTAAAAATTTTAAATAATTATCAATCCCGAGTACTCGGGATTTTATACCTCGTGCCGCTTCTGGGCATTCAGCGCGAAGTTTTTTCAAAATGCGAAGCAAAATACCGGATTATTTTGTACCGAAGGTTTATGTTCCGAATCGCCGAACGCCTCGCGGAAAAAATCGGCGCCGGGGTTCTTGTGACAGGGGAGAGTTTGGGGCAAGTCGCTTCGCAAACCCTGGAAAATATCAAGGCGGCAAGCGCGGCAATTTCTATTCCCGTGTTTCGGCCGCTTATCGGCACTGACAAAGAAGAAATTATCAATGAGGCGAAAAAAATAGGAACTTATGATATTTCAAGCCAGCCGTACGAGGACTGCTGTTCGCTGTTTACTCCGGCGCATCCGGAAACCAGGGCAAGAATTTCCGCGGTGGAAGCGGAGGAGCAAAAACTGGATATTGAAAAATTAACCGAAGAAGCGATGGAAAAAACGGAGAAAGTAGAATTTAAAAATTAACTTTGTCAACTTTATTAACTTTATCAACTTTATCAACTTCTTTATCAATTTTCAGACTTATCAATAATTTATGCTCCAGTAGATTTTATTGATAAATATAGTTTTTGGTTCTGATTTTAAAATCTGACATGGAAACTTGTGACTTGGAAACATGGTTTCCAAGTATTTTTATAAATTTTAAATTCTTGAATATTCTTGCGACCGCAAGAATATTCAAGAATTACAAAATATAAACTATAATACCAAATTCATCTAATCTATTCCGCCCCGCCACAGTCCTCTGTGAGAAACTGCGGCACAAAAGCGCATAAAATAACCATTTAGATTCAGGTGTTATAGAATAAATCTATTGAATTTGGTATAAATTGCGCAAATCAAAACACAAGTTAATCCCGAGTACTCGGGATTAAAACTCCTTACTTTTCTTGCGGTCGCAAGAAAAGTAAGTTATTATAATATTATAATATTTTAAACTTGGATAATTGGGATAATCCAAGTGGAGTTCATAAAGCTCGTAAGTCCACCCAGAGGAAATTCATAAAATTTTTACTTCATAACTTTATGAACTAATTTGCCTTGACAAAAAGCGGACTTGATGTATAATAACAAGTCAAGCTGGAAAATAGTCTGTAAAGTCTGATTTTTGTTAAAATGTTAAGATGTTAAAATGATTTTGCTCTTTTAAAACTTAAAGATTTACCGGTCCGAAAAGATTGCGATATTATATGGCAGTTTTTTGGGACTGGTAAATTGGCCAGTATAAATGAGGTGAAAAGAAATGACAAGAAAAGAAAAAAAGACAATAAGGCAGAAAATCAATGAAGCCGATTCTCTGGCTGGAAATGAGAAAATTGATGAGGCAATAATACAGTTGATAAGCTTGCTTAAAGAAGAACACGGCAAGCCAACTATAGAAGAAACGATTGAGTTAGTGGATACAATTGCTTCATTAAAGAAGCGGAAATATGAAAAGGAAGATAAAAAAACAAGGGGTGAAAAGAAAATGAAAACCAACAGAAGGGAGGATCTGGTGAGGCAGCAAATAGAGTTTGCAAAAAAGCTTTGTGAGATAAGCCCTGGAATGGCAAAAAAAGTTATTGCGGCGACCAATCTTGAAATAGCAAGATTGGAAAAGCTTCAAAGTGAGGCGGAAAAAATATTTAATAGAGGACGCAGCAATTTTAAAGCGGGATTTTTTTCCCTTGCAAGCGCTGATTTCACAGAGGCATTGAGCAGACAGCGGGAGATTGGCGACATTGAAGGAGAAGCTTCGTCGTTTGAAATGCAGGCCAAGTGCTGTTACAATATCAGCGGCATGCTCGTCATGGCCTTGAATAAGGCAAGAGAAGCTATTAAAATCTATAAGAAAATTGACAACGCCGACGGCGTAGCCAGGGTTAAGGCGCTGATCAAAAAGCATTGAAAAAAATAAAAGGCGGGATAGATTTTCCGCAAAGTGAATGAGGTGATAAAGAAATGACAGAAAAGACAGATTGGGGAGCCACCGAAGAAATCCCCATGAGTAAAAAAGAAGCAGATGAACTTTTTGCCTTGATAGAAAGTTTACGGGCGAAAGGCGAATATGGAGAAGCAATACAGCTTTTAGAAAAAGGATTACAAGGACCATTCGCTTTGGTTGGTGAGGATTATACCAAGGCGGAAACAATGGTAAGGGAAATGGAATATAAGCAAGCGCTGTGGGAAGCTAATGAGGTGAAAAGGAAATGACAGAAAATAAAACTGTAAGAGAAATGATAGATGAAGCAATAAGAGAAATGATAGATGAAGCAATTGGGCTTTACGACAAAGGAGAATGGAACGCGGCTCTTGAGTTATTAGAGATAACGTTTCAGTCTCGTTATGTAAACAACAAAGAAGCGGCAGAAATACACATGCTGGCTGCATGGAATCACTGGAAGCGAGGCAAAAAAGATTTAGCCGCTTCGGTTTGGGCGACCACAACACAAATTGCCGGGGCAGATAATATAACAATAGCCAGCTCTCATGCTGGCTTGGGAATATATTATGCCGAGAAAGGCGACAAAGAAAAAGCTTTACATCACGCAAAGCTTGCGCAGGAACTCTTGCCGCCGAATGTTACAATGAATCATGCGATGAATCTGAATGCTTGCGCGATTTCTCTGGCAAAGATCGGGGAGCTTGATCGCGCGGAAGAAGTTTTGCGGAAAGTTGCTCAAATAAATGAGCAACTTGAAAAATCAGATGACCCGGTAGTCGCTAAAAAAGCCAAACACCAGAGAGCAAAAAATGGGTATAATCTTGCTTCGCTGGTCTATATTCCACAGGAGAAATATAGAGAAGCGATAGTTGAACTTGATGTAGAGGTAATTCCTCGTTATAAAATTGTCAATGCGGAAACCGATATTGCTGCCGCATACCATAGAATTGCGGAAGCATATGAAAAGATGGCTGAAACAGGAAACGCGGAAAAACTTTGCCTGACGCTTGCGCTTGACTACGAGAATGCATCATTAACCTTCTGGCAGAAGCATCCAGATGACCCCAAACGGATAGAAACCGCGGAGAAAAATATCCTGAGAATCAAGGAAAAAATCGCGAAATTGGAGCACTAAACGCTTCATAAGAGGCAACAATGACTCCCAAACATTCGGGACGAATTGCCTCTTTTTTTATTTTTCTAAAAAATTAGTTGAAGCAGAAATTATTGATATTTCAAAAAGTTGACAAATCTTGCGACCGCAAGAAAAGTAAGGAGTTTTGTTTAAGGACTGAGAACGAATTACTTTTTTTATTCATTTTAAAAGCAGTCTTAAAACTATTTCGTATAAAAACATATTCATTAACAAAACAAGCTAGAGCCTATTTTATTGATGAAATCTTATTTAATAATTCTTTACAGTTTTTTACGGTTTATTGGGAGTGATTTATGCTCAAGATTGAGCTTATCCTGCCAAAAGGGTATAATTATAACTAATTGCCTCTCAATAAATTGGAGACCCGCTCTCCGCAACCGGAGGAGAGCGGGTCTCCAAAATACCAAATTAAATATGGATTTTCACGCAGGATTATTGCCAAAAATTGGAAAAACGACTTTTGATGTCTCGGTTGTTCATTTTTTGTTGATGTTCGGCTACAAACTTTTCTCGCTATATTATCCGCTGTTTCTGGTTTCAATTGGTTTATCAATAATTAAAGTTGGCTGGGTTTATCTTTTGATATACGGCACTATTGCCGCGAGCGCGATTGCGGCGAATTTTTTAATTCATAAAATAAATCCTGCCAAAGTGGCTGCCGCGGGAATTTTCGGATACGGCGTTTACGCTTTACTGATGTTGTTTAATACCGGCATCGCAATTTTTTATGCGGCGCAGATTCTGCTTGGCATTTCCGCCGCGCTATGGCTTGTGTCGCTAAAATCAATCATTATTGAATCACGACCGGAAAACTATAACCAAAGCTTCGGCTGGTTTTATTCGGCGCCTCAATATGCCTCGGCTTTGGCTCCGGCAATCGGAGGATTGGTTATTTACAAATTCGGCTTTGGCGGAGTTTTTGCTTTGAGCGTTTTTATTCAATTTATCAATGCTTTTTACGCCTATTTTAAACTTAATAGAATAAATAGTTTCGATGGTAAAACTTTTTATAGTGAGCCCCTTGACTATGCTCGGGGTAAACGAAGTCGAAACATTATCACGCCGGTCAAAGCGCAAAATTTTGATTTTAAAAATCTAAAAGAGAATTACCTTAATATTTTTCACTCGCTTAAAAACGACAGGATTACTTCAATGGCGCTCGCGGTAATATTTGTCGCGTTAATTCTGGGAGGAATCTACCGCCCCTATTTTGTTTTATTCCTAAAAGATTTGAATTATACCCAAAACGATATTATCGGCTTTTTCTCCCTGCTCTCACTTGTTTTTATTCCCATAAGCTGGCTTGCGATAAAATTTATCGGTAAAATCTCAAGCTATAAAAATATTTCTTTTGGCGTAATAGCAGATGGAATTATTTTTGTAATCATTGGTTTGTGGTCAAGTTTTTTAAATTTAATTCAAGTATTTTTGCTTCTATTAGTTGACTCAATAGCCGGATTAATGGTTGGCAGCGGTAAAAGCGGAATGATGGCGGAAAAATTTGCCAAATTTAAAGAAGAAGCATCAACAATTGATACTATAATTATCGCTCTTGGCCCTGCTATCGGCGGCATCGTCGGCGGCATAGCGATTTCTAAAATCGGCTTTGGAGCCACATTTTTATGGAGCGGGGCGATTGTCTTGTTATTGTCTATTATCTTTTTAATCTTCCTCAAAAAGCAACGGCGATAATACTTTTGCTTAACATCCGGCAAATTATGGAGTATAATAATTATAAATTTTATCAACATTGTTTATGCCTTTAAATTTTACATCAAAATCGCAAGAAGCGCTTCAGCGCGCGCATGAAATCGTGATGGAGAAAAACCAGCAGGCGATTGAGCCGATACATTTGTTATACGCCCTGCTTGAGCCGGAAGAGGGGACTCTATCAGCAATATTAAGCCGGCTAAACGCTAATTCGGCATTGATAAAACAGCAGGTTCAAAAAGAAATTGACAAAATCCCCGCGCCGGGAGGAGCGGCTGGCCAGCATGGACTCGGCGAGGCTGGCAGAGGCGCGGGACAAATTTATCTTACTCCGGAAATGAACCAGCTGCTTAACCAGTCGCAAAAAGAAATGGCCAAGATGAAAGACGAGTTCATTAGCACCGAACATCTGTTCTTGGCAATGCTTGCGGTACCCAACAAAGCCCGGCAGATTTTTGAATCGCAAAAAATTAATTACGAATCTGTTTTAAAAATATTGGCGGAAATCAGGGGCGGCCAAAGGGTGACTGATACGGAACCGGAAACAAAATTTCGCGCCATGGAGCGCTATGCCAGAAATCTTACGCAATTAGCGCGCGAAGGAAAATTGGATCCGGTAATCGGCCGGGACGAAGAAATCAGGCGGGTGATTCAGGTTTTAAGCCGGCGGACCAAAAATAATCCCGTGCTTATCGGAGAAGCCGGAACCGGAAAAACCGCGATTGTTGAAGGGCTCGCCCAAAGAATCATTGCCGGCGATGTGCCAGAGTCAATAAAAGGCCGCGAATTGGTGGCGCTTGATTTGGGCGCGATGGTCGCGGGTTCAAAATTCCGCGGAGAATTTGAAGACCGGCTAAAAGCGGTACTGAAAGAAATCAGCCGGGCAGCGGGAAAAGTAATGCTGTTTATTGACGAGTTGCATACCTTAGTGGGGGCTGGCGCGGCAGAAGGGGCGATAGACGCTTCCAATCTTCTCAAGCCGGCGCTGGCGCGGGGAGAACTGCACTGCATCGGCGCGACAACTACGAAAGAATACCAGAAATACATTGAAAAAGACGCCGCGCTTGCGAGAAGATTCCAGCCGGTAATGGTAAGCGAACCCTCAGTTGAAGATACAATCGCGATGTTAAGAGGGCTGAAAGAGCGCTATGAAATCCATCACGGAGTGCGCATTACCGACAATGCCATTGTCGCGGCGGCAAATCTTTCGCACCGCTACATTTCCGACAGGTTCCTGCCTGACAAAGCGGTGGACTTAATTGACGAAGCGACTTCGGCCCTAAGAATAGCGATAGACAGCATGCCTCCGGAGCTTGACCAGATGAAGCGGGAAATTATCACTCTGGAAATAGAAAAACGGGCGATGGCGAAAGAAAAAGACAAATTGTCGCTAAAACGCCTGGCCGAAATTCAAAGCCGGCTGGCGGATATTAAGGAAAAAAACAACAATCTTGAAATCCAATGGCGGTCGGAAAAAGAAATGATTACCAATATCCGAAATTATAAAAAAGAGATTGACCGATTTAAAAAAGAATCGGAAGAAGCCGAGCGCGCTGCGGAACTGCAGAAAGTGGCGGAAATTCGCTATGGAAAAATTCCCGAGTTGGATAAAAAAATCAAGGAAGCCCAAAAAAAG
Source organism: Patescibacteria group bacterium (assembly GCA_018899995.1). GTDB lineage: Bacteria > Patescibacteriota > Minisyncoccia > JAHIHE01 > JAHIHE01 > JAHIHE01. Next base: position 14,355 of record JAHIHE010000044.1, read on the forward strand.
CTGGATGAAATTCAAAAAACCGCGCCGATTTTAAAAGAAGAGGTGACCGAAGAAGATGTGGCCGCGGTGGTTTCCCGCTGGACCGGAATTCCGGTTTCGCGGATGATGGAATCCGAAGCCATAAAACTGGCGAAAATGGAAGAGGTCTTGGCAAAACGCGTGGTTGGCCAGAAAGAAGCGCTCGCGGCTGTATCCAATGCCGTGCGCCGGGGCAGGGCAGGGGTAGCCGAGGAAAACCGCCCGACTGCATCTTTTCTTTTTATGGGACCGACTGGCGTGGGAAAAACAGAGCTTGCCCGGGTATTGGCTGAATTTTTATTTAACGACGAAAACGCGATTATCCGCCTGGATATGAGCGAATATATGGAAAGGCACGCGGCGGCAAAAATGATCGGCTCGCCGCCCGGATATGTGGGATATGAAGAGGGCGGACAGCTTACCGAAGCCGTGCGGCATAAGCCGTTCAGTGTTGTTTTGTTTGACGAGATTGAAAAAGCGCATCCGGACACTTTTAATATGCTGCTCCAAATTTTGGACGACGGACGGCTTACGGACGCCAAGGGCCGCGTGGTGAATTTCAAAAATACGATTATTGTTATGACTTCCAATATCGGAAATGAAATTATCAGGGAGTATTCGGTCCTGGGATTTACGGAAAAGCGAAAAGCCGGAACCATGCCGAAAAAAGAAATGGAGGAGCGCGTGCAAACCGAACTGCGCTCGCATTTCAGGCCGGAATTTATCAACCGGATTGATGAAACGATAATTTTTGGCCAGCTGACCAAAAAGGATCTGGCAAACATCGTTGACATCCAGCTAAACCGCGTCGCGAAACGCCTTGCCGAGCGGCAGATTACATTTGCGATAACTGAGGGCGCCAAACGGTTATTGGCCAACAAAGGATATGACCCGAATTTCGGGGCAAGGCCGCTGAAGCGGGTAATTCAAAATCTCATCCTAAATAAGCTCGCGTCTATGACCGTGGAAAGAAAAATTAAAGACGGCGATAAAATAATCATTGACGCGAAGAAAGACGATATTGAAATAAGCGTGGTGAAAAATAATAAAAATAATCGCAAAACAAATTAAGGCGGGTCAGATATAGATAGGGCAGAATTAACACAATGTCGCATAATGTAGGTTATGCGACATTGATTGTTATAGTGTCTAATTTGCCCGTTTTTTGAACTCCTGCCTGCCGGCAGGCAGGTTTGCCACCCGTCTTTCTTTTACTCCCCTCAGCAAATGCTTTTTAATCGCGTTTTTCGCGCTTATAACGCGTTTAAGATGCTTTTTGGGGCAATATACTCCAATAAACCAGTGGTTCCATTCGGCAGCGTTTAAAGCGTTAAGCAGCGGTGAAATTTTTTCAAGCGGTTGTTTTTTGCCGGCCCCGATGTCAATAATGATTTTGCTGTCTTTAGCCGCGGGAAATCTCAATATATTTATCAGCAGCTCGTAATTTTTCAATTTTAGCTCTTTGGCGATTATCCTTTCGGTTTTCTGCGCATCTTGCGGCCCGATCAGCTTATTTAAGTCGCTGAAATCCGGCTTTCTGAACACGATTGCTTCCTCGTAAAATTCCCTTCGGTCAAGACGGCCGATTAAACGCGCGGCCGGCGTTTTTGAGTTCCGCAGCCGGGAAATCAGGTCTATGTCGTCAAATTTAATAAGATCACCGGCTGAAATTTCCTTGGCTTCCGACGCCTCGCTAAAAGCCGCTCTTAACATCGTATTCGCGATAACCGTTTTGTGGTGCATATAAACCATCGCGTACATCAGATAGCGCGAAATCAGAATTGATTCCAGCGCGGGAAGATATTTTATGCCGGCCAGATAATTCTTGCCGCTGATTGAAAGATTTTTGATGATTACATCCGTCTCAATAACTCCGTACGCGACTCCTGTATAATACGAATCGCGCTTTAAATAATCCAGGCGGTCAACATCAATTTGCCCCGATATAAGCTTGCCGAATTTTCCTCTGCCTTGAATCAAATCGCAAACACGATTAACATTCATCCGGGCGTTTTTGATGATTTTTGAAATTTCATAACCCCTGATTAAATTCAGTGTTTGCTCTTCGTGGTTAAAGCCATTTGTCAGGGCGACGGTGTCTTCTATGGCGTGTGAAAACGGATAATGCCCCAGATCATGCAAAAGCGCCGCGGCT
>JAHIHE010000005.1 GCA_018899995.1 Patescibacteria group bacterium
GAAATGGCTTTTGGGTTTGTGGCTAATATTGTCAACTTTCGCATGCTTTGCAGATTAAATACTGCATAACAGGCGAAAACTGACAACGAGGAGTTTTAATTTGTTTCAAAGTTTAATTATTTTGCAATGGGTCTTATGAATCCCCGAAGGACAAGCCTATGGGGCAGACAAGTATTAAGTATAAATCCAGAATTAAATTATACTTAATATTAGTACTTTTACAAATTTTGCCTCAAAAATGCCAAATCTTGGCTAATATTAGCGTAAATCACGTTAATTAAGAATGTGCTTTAAATAAAGCAAATGTATTACTAACGTGGTTTTGGCTTAATGTAGCGATAAAATGGCAATTTTGGGCTTATTTTTGTAAGAGTACTGTTAATACTGAACCTTTCTATGCCGCCCCTTAACTAAAATAATCGCAATGATTAAATAATATAAAACAAAAAGGACGCTATTAAAGTTTTTAATCTCCGCGGCGGCCCAGTAAAAACTTGCCAAATATTCAATTGTTCGCAATTGGTAAGTTAAAACCAGCCACGCAAAATAACCGACGAGCTTTGCCAATTCCAGCCAGACAAAGCCGAAAGTCGCGGAGAGAAACCCCAAAATCATCGCTATCGGCACAAAGGGAAGAATTAAAACATTGGCAAGCGGCGCGACAAGAGACATTTTGTCAAAATTATAAATTAAAACGGGCAAGGTCATAATCTGGGCGGATAAAGTCAGCAATAAAATGCTTTTAATTTTCAGCGTATCCGGAATTTTTTGGAAATAATGATCCAAAATCGGATAAAGCCAGATAATTCCCATTACCGCCAAAAAGGAAAGCAAGAATCCGATGTCAAATCGCAAAATTTTCGGGTTAGCCGCTATCATCAAAACCGCGGCAAGAACAATCGCGTTTAAAAAACTATTTAGCCGTCCGGTTTTTATCGCCAAAAGAAGCAGTCCGCCCATTATTCCGGCTCTTACGGCCGAAGCGGGCGCGCCGACCATAATAATGAATAAAATAATCGCGGCGAGCGAAATCCAGAAGGACTGGGTCCGGGAAAAACCGATAAGAAGCGCTACTTCCAGAATTATCACGGCGATAATCGTAACATTAAAACCCGAAACCGCGACAATGTGGCTCGTGCCAGTCGCGGCAAAATCGTTTTTCAGCTTCTCGGTCATTGACGAGCGGTCGCCAAGCAAAAGTCCGCTTACCAGAGACGATTCCGGATCCGCTATCGCCGCTTTGAGCTTTTCCCTGAATTTGTCTTTCACCTTGAAAATCAGGATGTAAGCCGGACCGCCTTGTCCGGAAGAAATCAGCTTGGTTTTGGGCGAATACATTGTTGAATAAATGCCGTCTTTGGCCAAATATCCCGCGTAATCAAAAGAGTTGAAGCTTTCGGGAGATTTCAGTTTTCCATTAAATTCCACCAAATCCCCGTATTTATAAGCCGGATAATGCGGCATTGTTATTAAAATTTTTCCAAAATCTTTATTGGCGACCACATAACGGGTATCTTTTATCCTGATATCCGGTTCGTCTGAAACCACGCCTTGAAAAATAATGTTTTCGCTGGAATTATTTGGTCTGTTCAAAAAACCTTGGCTGTCAGAAACCGATTGATAGCGCCAAACACCCAGAATTATGAAAATTATTGAAAATCCGGCAATAACTAATTTTTTATTCCGCCAAAAAACGCTAATAAGAATAACTGCGAAAATCGCCGCGGCAAACAACCCCGCAGGCGGGACTTTTATAAAAGACGCTATCAGAATTCCCAACACAAAGCTCAAGCAGAAATAAAGAAAAATTTTGGAGTTGGTAAAACTAATTTCCATTTTTTATTTCTTTTATTGACAAAATCATACCGAAAGAATAGTATATGAATAAGTCAATTTATTGCTAAACCAAAGACTAAATACCAAAAATCAAAGCCACAGATTAAAAACCTTTAAATATTCGGTTTAATTATTTTTACATTGTGGTTTTGGTGTTTGGTTTTTGCATTTTGGTTTTTACAACCTGATTGATCGTGAAAATCAGCTAAAAATTATAAAACTAACTAACTCTTAAAAATAAAGTCATGTTGTCCATCCGCGACCTGGAAAAAGGAATGTATATCGCTATTGACGGCGCGCCATACGAAGTAGTGGACCGCTTTTTCCGCGCCAAACAGCAGCGCGAATCAACCGCAGTGGCAAAACTGAAAAATCTGCTTACCGGAGCGGCGATTGAAAAAACATTTCAGGCGGCCGCTACTATTGAAGAAGCGCATTTGGACGAAGTACGCGCGCAGTTTTTGTATAAAGACGGCGGCGATTTTAATTTTATGAATGAAAAGACCTACGACCAGTTCTCCCTTTCAAAAGAACAGCTTAAGGAAAAAGCGCATTACCTGCTTGAAGAAATGCGGGTTAAAATCAAGAGTTTTCAAGGGACTCCTCTTACGATTGAATTGCCCCCCGAAGTGAATTTGAAAGTTGTTGACGCGCCGCCCGGAGTGCGCGGAGACCGCGAGACCGCCGGAACGAAAACTGTCACCTTGGAAACCGGATTGCAGATTGATGTTCCGCTCCATATCAAGGAAGGCGATGTTTTGCGCATAAAAACAAAAACCGGAAAATACGACGGAAAGGTAGAGAGATAAACTCAATTATAAAAAGATTCTTTTCTGTCATTGCGAGTGAACCATTAATGCGGGTATGGCAATCTAAAATTTGTTGTTAATGTCAAATTTCTAATGTCAAATGACAAATCAATGTCAAGGCTCAAATGTCAAAAACTTTGTCATTGGGATTTTGGATTTGAATTGACATTTGTCATTCAGATTTTGACATTTAAATATAGAATACTTCACCAATCCACCTTCTTCATTGCGATAATAAAAACCGAGTTTTTAAAAAAGCTCGGCTTTTTTATATCCCAACTATCTCCACAATCTTATTGCGCGACACTTCGCCTTTGATAATTTTCACTTGCGATTTTGCAACCTTGAAATAATCAGCCAATAATTCAATTACTTTTTTATTCGCCTTGCTGTCTTCAGGAGGCGCCGTGACATAAACTTTATAAGAATTGCCATTAAACGCATCTATGCCTCCCAATGCCAAAACTTGCTGTTTTTCCACCTTATTTTCTTTAGCATGCGGCGTGATATGGCAAATTATGC
>JAHIHE010000045.1 GCA_018899995.1 Patescibacteria group bacterium
AAAAATTAGAGGAAAATGGATTCATTAAAATTGATAAAAAAACGGGAGCAATTAAACGTACAAAAAACACAGAAACACAAAAAGGATTATTTTGGGCCATTCCTGTTTTAGGTGAGGCAAATTGTGGCGAGGCCAATATTTTTGCGGAGGAAAATTTGGAGGGCTACATAAAAGTATCAAAAAATATAATTAAAGTGGGAGATGGTCTACTTGCTGTTAAAGCGTCTGGCAATTCAATGAATAAAGCCGATGTCAATGGTCAAAATATTGAAGACGGCGATTACGTTATTGTGGACACAAAAAAACAACCGCAAACAAATAACTATATACTCGCAATTATTGATAACTGCGCTAATATAAAAAAATTATTATTAAACTCAAAAAATAAAATAATTTCTTTAATTTCTGAATCAACAGAAAATCATCCAACTATTTTTATTCATGAAACGGACAAATTTTTAATAAATGGGGTCGTGAAATATGTTATTAAAAAGCCGATTATAAATTGGCAATAAAAACGAATATCAAAAATCTCTAAAAAATGTTATTATAAAATCGTAACCAAATTTTATATGAACGAAAGAAAAACTGAAAAATTAATTAGAAACAAATTAACAAATTTCGGCTATTTTGAAGAAAAAGATCTAATCATAGAAGAACAAAAAAGTGATAGCGAAATTATAAATAAACTACTGTCAAGGGCAAGTAAATCTGGCTCTGGGTTTGGTTATCCAGAATTTATAATAAGAAAAAAGAATTCAGATGTCGTTATTATTATTGAGTGTAAGGCACATATTAAAAATCACATTAGTAAAAAAGTTGATAACCCGAAATATTTTGCTGTTGATGGTGTTCTCCATTATGCATCATTTTTAAAAAATGAATTTCATATTATTGCTATAGCTATTAGTGGGGAAGAAAAAGATAATTATAAATTATCGATATATCAATGGAATAAAAATGAAAAAAGATACTTTCCCAAAAGGTATGCTGATTTGATGACATATAATGACTACTATTCTTTATTTCACGAGAATGACGCTGTCACTATTTCTGAAAAAGATTTAATGCAATATGCAAAAAAATTGCATGACGAAATGAGAGATGAGGCGAAATTAAAAGAGGCTGAAAAACCATTACTTGTAGGGGCATTGCTACTTGCCTTAGAGAGTGGCGAATTTGTAAATGAATATCCAAGTATAACTAACCCGAAAAAATTGGCGAATAGAATTATTGAGTCAATTGAAGATGGCCTAAGGGAAGCAAACATACCTGAAAATAAAATAGATACATTAAAAAGGGAGTTCGGTTTTATTACAACCCACACCTACTTAACGAGAGGTGAAATTGATACACAGAATCCGTCGCACGACAACAACATTCTACATAAATTTTTATTTGACATCCATAAAAAAGTATATCCATATATCAAAAAGGTTAATAATATGGATATAATAGGAAAATTTTACTCCGAATTTTTACGTTATACTGGTGGAGATGGAAAAGGTCTCGGCATTATTTTGACACCCTCTCACATTACTGACCTTTTTTGTGAACTATCAGAAGTCAATAAAAACTCAAGGATCATTGATATATGTGTTGGAACTGGCGGATTTTTAATTTCGGCCATGGAACACATGCTGAGTGATAATCCAACTGTTTCCGAGATAGACAACATATACAAAAACAATTTAGTAGGTATAGAAACTCAAACAAATATGTTTGCTTTGGCATGCGCAAACATGATTATTAGAGGCGATGGCAAAACAAATCTTTTACAAGAGAACTGCTTTGATATAAAGAAAGAAGATCTAAAAAAATATCAATGTAATATCGGGCTCATCAACCCGCCATACTCACAAAAAAAAGAGGAAGAAAAAGAGCTAGGTTTTGTCGATTATATGTTAGATGTTTTAAATGTTGGCGGTATTGGGATAGCGATATTGCCAGTCAGATGCACTAATAATGATAACAACATCAGAGAAAGAATAATGAAAAAACACACGCTAAGAGCCGTAATGACCATGCCATCAGATTTGTTTAAAGGGGTTGGTACTCACACCTGTATAATGGTTTTTGAGGCACATAAACCTCACAATAATAAAATACAAACTTGGTTTGCCTTATGGAGTGACGATGGATTTGTAAATTATAAAAATCAAAGAGCAGATAGAAATAATAAATGGGGAAAAATAAAAAAACAATGGCTGTCTGACTACAGAAACAGAAAAGAATTTGATGGGTATTCTGTATTAAAAAATGTTGGCCCATTAGATGAGTGGTCGGCCTTAGCATATGTAAAGACAAATTACAAAAATATAACAATTAGAGACTTTAAAAATACCATCAAAGACCACTTAATTTGCAACATAAAAAAAGAAACAGGCATAGAAAATATCTATGAAATAATATCAACCATCTTGGAAGATAAGGAAAAAAGAAAAATATTTGAAAAAGAAATTGGTGATGAAAAAAACATAGATATGAAGCACTGGAAAGCAATTGAAATCAATAAATTTTTTGATGTTACTGGCAGTAAAACAACACCCAAAAAGAAACTGGAAGAAATTGGCCAAGGTGAATATCCATATATAACAACTCGAGCTACAAATAACGGCATAGACGGATATTATAATTATTATACAGACAAAGGCAATGTTTTGACGCTTGATTCAGCAACGATAGGTTATTGTAGCTACCAAAAAAACAATTTTACTGCAAGCGACCATGTAGAAAAAGTAATACCGAAGTTTGAAATGACAGTTAATATAGCAATCTTCCTACAAACGTTGTTAAACAAAGAACAATTTAGATACTCATACGGCAGAAAATTTAACCAAACAAGAATAGAAAATACAAAAGTATCGGTGCCATTTAAAAATAGTGAACCTGATTGGAAGTTTATGGATCAATATGTAAAAAAGATTCTATGTAATAACAAAATATAACTTCAATAATAAAAAGTTTTGGGCAAGTGTTATTCACCCCCAACCCCCCTGCCCTTCGCCCAAAAAAGAAAAAGCAAAATTTTTTAACAATTTATTTATGCGGATTATTGCTCATTTGGATATGGACGCGTTTTTCGCGGCGGTGGAAGAGCGCGATAATCCGCAGTTCAAAGGAATGCCGATTGCGGTGGGCGCCGATCCATGGCGCGGCCAAGGCTCCGTTTCTTGACAAGCGGGAAAATCCCAAAGGCAAACTTATACGGCTTATCGGCGTGCGAGTTGAAAAGCTAAATAAAAATGATTTATAATTACAACCATTTTATTTATTTAACACTTAGTTTATACACCGTGCTTAAGTAGATCTTTTGTTTACCGCCATTACTATTGATGCGATAAATCAAACCCCCTCTTTTATTTGCTAAAATTTTTAAAGGCGTCAAGAAAGTGTTTAAAAAATAAAATGGTTGTAATTTATTCTGTGGGTATTGACTTTTTTACAAATGTGGTTTAAGATTTGGGATAAGGAGGTGAAAAATAATGGGAATCGGGGTATTGGTAGTAGGGGCAATAGTAGTAATCATAGCGATAATAATATGGTATATTTATTATCGTGAAAAAGTTGAAAATTTGCCAATAGCGCAAAGACCTCATCTCAAAACTCTAAATTTCTGCTATAATAAAAGAAATCAAGATATTGAAATCAGCGTTTGCTGACAAAATTAATTTTTAATTTCTTTTATGATAACGGAAAAAA
>JAHIHE010000046.1 GCA_018899995.1 Patescibacteria group bacterium
AATAGTTTAAAAACTATTCTTTTTTACACGATTCTAAAACTTTTATTCTCTCGTTAAAATCTTTATATTTTTCTTCAAAAACTCTTGCTAACAAAAAAGAGAAAGCATGACCATCTTTATATATTACTTCCGGATCAATATTGGTATTCTTCTCTTGGTTAAATTTTTTCATCGCTCCTTGCAAATCATTAGCTACTTCAATAATATGGTTATCCCATTCCTTAATCATCTTATCGTTGTCACTATTCTCCCTCCTTAAAAACTCCCGATGATAAAGCAAAGCGTATAATTCCGACCAGTTTTCGTCTGAATAATTGAACTTTAAGAAATCAACACTTTCATCTTTTGATAAAACCGGGTCATTTTCTATTAATTTAATAACTAACTCCTTAAATTTTTCTTCGTCAAATAATGACTCCTTCTCCCTTGTAATTGCGCCATAGGATTTAGTATGAGCGATTTCATGCGCGCCTGCCGCATCAAAGGAAAGAAAAACAGACTTATCCAAATTTCCTAACCAAATATGTTGGCTTTTATTTTTATCATTATGTATATCAAAAAACTGATCAATTTTACCCAATAAAGATAGTGTAACAACACCGACTTCTTTTGTTCTATCAGAATCTTCATTATTATAAGAAACGATAGAACCATCTTCGGTTAAATGGTATCCCACTTCTTGATATTCTCCATCTTTTTCAAAAGCATCAATAAAAACAAAATTTAAACTATTAATAAAATCTTTATCAAAAAGTCCCATTTCCAGCATTTTTTCTTTAGCTTTTTCCAAAAGTATTGCATCTTCCTTATACTTTTCTATATTTAGCTCTTTTGAAATATCTTTATTTTCTCTTGATTCCATATTTTATTTTTAAAATCTAATTTTAGAAATATCGCCGTGCCGCTAAACATCGGCACAAAAATCAGATTGCCGATTAAATTATTCTTAAAAAACGGCAAGCCCATAATATAGCACTGAATCAATCCGTATGGGGTATGCGGATACATCCCGGAAACCAGCCACCAGCCGAAATTGGTGTAGAAAAAGAAAAAGACGGAGGAACCGATGCCGAGAGTTGTCATTCCGAGTATAGCAAGGAATCCCTCGCGGATGCGAGATTTCGCACATTTGTGCGAGATTCTTCGGTCGCTTCGCTCCCTCAGAATGACACGGCGAGACAGCCACCCGAAAATTCCAATTATCGCAAACGCGCTCCAAGTGAAAATTAAAACCGGACTGTTGCCGATAAAAACATCGGTTATGGCGATAATAGATAGCGGCACGACAAAAGTCCATACGCCGCCTAAAAAAACAGCGCTGACCAAAGTAAGCGCAGTGATAATTTCAAAATTCGGAATGCCGACATAATTGATAAGCAGAAACCTGCCTATGACACCTACTAATATTAAAAATATCGCTGATAGAAAATTTATTTTATTCATATAAAATTTCTAATTACTAATTATTCTAATTTCTAATCAATACCCAATTTTTAAATGACCAATATCTAAACCGATTTGAAACATTTAAATATTGGGATTTGATTAGGTTAATTAGGTCAATTAGAAATTAGGTCAATTTTCTAAAAATCTACTTTCTCAAATCTCCACTCCACTTTGTCCCCCACCTTGACCTCTTTTTTGTCCGCCGCCACTTCCCCTAATTTATCATTTACATAATACTGCCAATATTTATTATCCGCGCCGTTTTTGACTTCCGCAATACTTTCGATAAAAACTCCAAATTCGGCATATTTATAGTTATATTCCAAATCAAAATTATTCTCTTCGGCAAAAGTTTTAAGGGCGCCAAACACTGTTTGCGCTTCGGAAATGTTGTTAATCGCATATTCTATCTTTAAGTTATCGCCGCCGGTCCTCGGTTTAATTTGACTCGCCGTTTTTATACTAATGGCAAGCAGCAAAGCCGCAAGCGTCAGCCCGATAATTATCGCTTTTACAATTTTTTTGGAAGTTATTTTAATCATAAATCAATAAAAACTGATTTACCCGCCAAAATTTTGTTCACTCGCCACAAATTTCAAAGAAATTTGAGCCGGCAAGTCAAAACTTAGGCGGGTTTAGGCGCGCGGGTTTATCCTGATTGACGGCCCCATTGTGGATGACAAAAAGACGCTTTTTATGAAATCTCCTTTGGCGGATGCGGGCCTGGAATTTTTAAGAACTCCCATAAATTCTTCGTAATTTTCCTTTAGCTTTTCAATGTCAAATGAAACTTTTCCAATGGATAAATGCACGTTCCCCGCGTTATCTGAACGGAATTCTATCCTTCCGCCTTTTAGTTCTTTAACCGCTTTGGCAATGTCCATCGTGACGGTCTCGGTCTTTGGAGACGGCATTAGCCCTTTTGGCCCAAGTATTTTCGCAATCGGGGCCATTTTTTTCATTATATCCGGCGTCGCGACCGCGACATCAAAATCCGTTTTCCCTTTCTGCTTTATTTCATTAATCAAATCTTCGCCGCCCACGATATCCGCGCCTGCTGACTTGGCTTCTTCGGCTTTTAAGTTTTCCGCGAATGCCGCGACTCTTTTTGATTTGCCGATGCCGTGAGGAAGCGTAACCATTCCCCGCACCCCCTGATCGCTCTTTTTCGCGTCAACTCCCAGCCGTATATGCGCCTCAACCGTTTCGTCAAATTTGGCGCTGGCTAATTCTTTCAATAATTTTATCGCTTCCGCGATTGGATAAATTTTGGTTTTATCAACCTTTTCCGCTATTTTTTTATAACGTTTGCTTGTCATAATATTAATGTCAAATGTTAGATGTCAGATGTCAAAACCAAATGTAAAATGTTAGAACTTAAAAATTTAACTTTTAACATCTAACATATGGCTTTGAGATTTGACATTTGAGATTTGAGATAAATATACTTATCTCTTATCTTCTTCTACTGTTATTCCCATATTTTTTGCCGTTCCCGCGATGATTTTAACCGCCGCCTCAATATCGTTGGCGTTTAAATCCGCCATTTTTCTTTCCGCTATTTCTCTTACCTGCTTCATAGTCACTTTTCCAACCTTTTTTTTATTCGGCTCTCCGGAACCCTTTTCAATCCCGGCCGCCTTTTTCAAAAGTTCGGCCGCCGGAGGAGTTTTTAGAATAAAATCATAGGTCCTGTCAGCATATACGGTTATCTCAACAGGAATGACATCTCCCGCCATATTCTTGGTAGCCGCATTAAATTTTGCGCAAAATTCAGAAATATTAAGACCGTGCTGTCCCAAAGCCGGGCCAATAGGAGGCGCGGGCGTCGCTTTTGCGCCGGGAATTTGAAGCTTAATTTTTGTTTTGATTGCTTTTGCCATATTTTCATTAATGTCAAATGTTAGATGTCAGATGTCAAAACCAAATGTAAAATGTTAGAACTTAA
>JAHIHE010000047.1 GCA_018899995.1 Patescibacteria group bacterium
AATACTGTGCGCGGCGCGAGGGCGAATAGCCCTGCCCTATTCGGGCAAGCGCCGCAGATATTTAACAAGATAAATTTTTTACTCAAGATTGTTTCGCAATTTAGGCGCAAACTTCTAACGGGGTCAACCCCCGCCTTTTAAAAACTTATCCGCTTTTTCCAGCAGTTTTTTTGAATTTGGAAAAGTAAGCTGTTTTATCGCTTTGCCAAAACTCAACCATTGATATCCGATATGCTCCGGAGAAATTTTCACCTGATGCGTTTTTGTTTCGGCTAAAAACAATATCGCGGTTTTGCGGGATAAAACCGTTTTTGTATCAAAACGCTTGCGATAAAACCAAGAGTGGGTAAGCCGAAAACCGGAAATAAAATTTATTTTCTTAATTCCCGTTTCTTCTTTGATTTCGCGCAAGGCCGTATTAAGCTCCGTTTCCCCGCGCTCAATATGTCCGCGCGGAAAATCCCAATGCCCGGATTCGTAATGAAGCAAAAGATATTTTATTTTTCCGTTTTCCCGACGGAAAACAATTGCCCCGGCTGATTTTTCGTGAATCATATTTACATCCTTTCCAAAGTTTCAATTCCCAGCAACTTTAATCCGTTTTTGAGCGTGATTGCCACGGCCGAAATTAAAGCCAGCCGAGCTTGCCGCAAATCTTTTTCCGCTTTTAACACTGGCACCAACTCATAGAATAAATTAAAATTATTCGCCAGTTTGTAAAGATATTCGGCTATAATGTTTGGCATAAATTCCTCGCCTGCCCGCTCAACAACTTCATCAAACAAAATCAATTGCCGCAGAATCACTAATTCTTTTTCGTCATTTAATAATTCCTGCTTAAATTTTATCGCTGCTGAAACTTTCGCTCTTCTTAAAATACTTTTTATCCGCGCATAGGTATATTGCAGGTATGGAGCCGAGTTGCCGCGGAAATCCAGCATTTTGTCCCAATTAAAAGTGATGTCGGTAAACCGATTTTGCGACAAATCATTGTATTTTATCGCGCCGATTCCCACCACTTTGGAAATTTTTCTTTTTTCCGCGTCTGAAAGTTTCGGGTTTTTTTCTTGGACAATTTTACGCGCGCGGCTGATTGCTTCGCCAAATAGGTCTTTCAGTAAAATAACTTTTCCTTCGCGAGTGGAGAATTTCTTGCCATCCGGCCCAAGAACCATTCCGAATTTTACATGTATCGCCTGTTTCGGCGCGATAAATCCCAGAATTTCCGCGGATTTGAAAACCTGCGTAAAATGTCCGGCTTGCTCATTGGCAACAATATAAAGGATTTTTTTAGGGTTCCATTTTTTCATCCGATATTTTATGGTTGCCAAATCCGTGGTGCCGTAAAGAGTTGCGCCGTCCGATTTCTGAATCATAAGCGGAGGAATATTGTATTTTTCCAGCGGAATAATTATTGCGCCTTGCGAACGGCTCGCAACGCCCTTTTTAAACGCGCTTGAAATAATTTCTCCGAGCATCTTCTGGTAAAAGCTTTCTCCCAAAGCATAATCAATTTTAACGCCAAGCATTTTGTAAATCCTATTAAACTCTTTTATGCTTTCGCGCGCGAAATATTTCCAGATTTTTATATTTTCTTTGTCGCCTTCCTGGAATTTTTTAGTTTCCACTCTTGCGTAATCGTTTAATTTCTCGTCCTCTTTTGCGCGAACGTTAAAATCCACATAAAGACGATTCATTTCTTTCGCAAAGTTTTTCTTCAAATCTTTTTTATTCGCAAAATTTTTATAGGCGTAAATCAATTTCCCAAAATGCGTGCCCCAGTCGCCGATATGGTTATCGCCTATTGTTTTGTATCCCAAAAATTTATAGATGTTGTAAATCGCCTGGCCGATAATGGTTGAGCGTAAATGCCCCACATGCATCATTTTGGCGATATTCGGCGCAGAATAATCTATCACAATCGTTTTACCTTTACCGATTTTTATTGCTTTGCCGCTTGCGGTGAGCGACTTGTGGTGAGTTTTATCGAACCAAGTCGAACCGAATTTATCTTTTTGCTTTAAAATAGTTGCTAAATTTTTCTGAACCACTTCCGGTTTCAAATAAAAATTTATAAACCCCGGCGGAGCAACCTCAATTTTTTCAACAACTTTTGACTTTTGCCTGCCCCGTAAGCTTGTCGTTCGGGGACTTTTGACTTTTGACTTGATTGCATCAGCAATCTCCATTGGCGCTTTTTTCCAAATCTTCGCCGCTATCATTGCCGCGTTCGTGGTATAATCCCCCATTTTTTCATTCGGCGGATAAGAAACGGTAAAATTAGGCACTTCCTCAATGCCTAAATCTTTCAAAGCTTTTTCTATTAAATTATAGATTTCTTTCTTATACATACTTAGAGGTTGAGCCTCTACTTAGAGGCTCAACCTCTAAGTAATAATATCGTATATTTACCCAACTTAAGTATATCGCAAAATAGGGAATAAAAAAAGAGGGATGCCAAAACTCCTTACTTTTCTTGCGGTCGCAAGATTTGTCAACTTTTAAGTTTTTAACTACAAGCAACTATCAATCTTCGTGTTTTTCCACACTAAAACGGTGCAGTATTAAATCGTCATTCGC
>JAHIHE010000048.1 GCA_018899995.1 Patescibacteria group bacterium
AAATTCTCGAAGATGGGATATATTTTATAGAAATAATCGCCAGCGCCAAGAGTTGGTGGCAGAATCTAAAAAGTCTGAAATCTTTTTTTAACGATGACGATTTGGCTGTAAAAATCGATGATATTGAATTTCCAAAATTAAACGGCAAGAAAGGACTTTTTGATAGCGAAGCGGCGTGGAACGGGAACAATTTGAAAGGATTGGCTAAAACCGGTATTTTTATAATCAATCTCAAAAAAGGTAATCACACTCTTAATTTTTTAGCCGATCAAAATCCGATTCTGGAAAGTATTTCTGTATTTAAAATTAATGATAATGAAGAAATAAATTATATACCTGAAGTAAATAATCCGGCTCAAAACGGAAATCGCCGGCAATGGATGACGATATCGCTGGCAAATCTATCGACTAAAAATTTAAATGTTAATGCCATTGCAAAAAAATACTCGAACAATGAAGACGATGATGATATTAAACTGATTATTGACGGAAATATTCAAGAAAATAAAACAGAAAAATCTCATAAAAATTGGTTTTGGTGCGGTCGGGTTTCGGACGGTCAAGAAAAAGAATTCAATCAAGAATTAAATTTAGCGACGGGTTTGCATTATATTGAATTGTGGGCGGACAGGATGCCGGAGATAAAAAGTATAATGTTAAATATTGATTTGGAAAAATCATATTTCAAAGAAAAAGCAACGGTTGTGTGGGAGCAATCTGTCTTAAGAGAAGAACCAAATCAGAAATCTCAAGCGTTAATTGAAGAAATAAATAAGGGAGCGCAAGTTAATGTTATAGAAAAAGCTGTTTTAGGAGAAAGACCGGCAAACGAAAAAGGTATTTTTTTACTTTCTGATCGATGGCATAAAGTAGAGTTTCAAGGAAAAACAGGATATATTTATTGCGAAGCATTGGAAATCGAAGGTGAAAATAAAGAAGAAATAAAAAAGTTGATTTTAAATAAAGCGAAAGAACTAAACGAAGACGACTGCCTGATGTCGGCAATAGCAAAACGAGAATCAAAACTTTTTCCTTACGCAGTTTCTGGAGTTGGCGCGCAAGGATTGTTTCAGTTAAGAGAAATTGCAATTTTGGATGTCAATGAAAAATTCGGAAAAAAATTCAGCAACAGATTGGATATACGGCAGTCAATTGAATCCGGAATTCTGTATTGGCAGATAGTTAAAAAGAAATATAAAAACAAAGAAAATTTTTTAGAAAAAACTTTAGCGGCATGGAATTGGGGCATGGGGAATGTTATAGCCGATAGGCCATTGAATTTAAATAATCTTCCGGAAGAAACGCAACAGTTTATTAAAGAGGTGATTGAAATGAATAATGAATGCAAGACCGATGCCAACAAGAGCGGTAAAATTTCAATTTCTTGGTTAATTGGAATAATTATTCTTGCGGTTGTTTTATTTTTTGCGGCATATTTTTTGTTTTTTGAAAAAAAAGAATTTTTATTGTCCGAGAAATATAGAGATTATTCAATTATTAAAGAAAATGATATTGATGTTGATAAAGACGGAAAGAATGAAAAAATCATAATTATCAGCAATATTTCAATCAAGCATACTTTTGGCGATACTAAAATCGTTATGATAAAAAAAGATGGGACATTTTTGGTGATATCCGAATATGGCTCAGAACTGCAATGGCGGAAAATGGGAGATTTCAATAATAATGGAAAAACAGATATCGCGGCATTATATGGATATGGCGGAAGCGCCGGATTTGGAAAATTGTATTTGCATGAATGGTCGGGAAAAGGATTTGATTTACTGTTTTCTAAAGAAGATGTGGAAAACACGGCGGAATTTAAAGATTTAGATGATGATGGAATCGAAGAAATAGTTTATAATTTTTATCGGACCAAATGGGGAGAGAAACAACAAGAAATTTATAAATGGAACGGCGACAGGATGGTTTTGCATGGAAACGGGGTTTCCAAGTAAAAAATTATTCCTTTAATTTCACGGCAAGAACAAAGAAGTAAAAAATAAATTTTTTAATTTTAATGATTATAAAAATATGAACCACAAAATGATAGAAACTACCAATAAAAAAATTGTTGAGATTGCTAGGCGATTTAATAAAGAGGGTGTGCTTTGGCATAATCATTTTCTTGCAGTAAAATGTATTTACAATACAAGTGAAAAATTTCAGGTAATTCTTGAAAATGAACAATCCGGAGAGGTGTATTTTTCTAATTTTGATAAACAGCCGACTGATACATTGAAACTGTTGGAGGATTTATTTTTTGAACAAGAAAAAGAAAACTAAAAAAGTATGCGTTTTGACATTATCACAATTTTTCCGAGAATTTTTGACTCATATTTCAGTGAGAGTATTTTGGCGCGGGCGCAGGCAAAAAATTTGATTGATATAAATGTTCATGATTTACGCGATTACGCCGAAGGCGCGCATCGCCAAGTTGATGATAGGCCTTTCGGCGGCGGACCGGGAATGGTGCTAAAGATTGAACCCATTTTCAAAGCGGTAACCGCTTTGAAAAAACCAAAAACCAAAAACCAAAAACCAAAACTGCGAACTAAAAACCGAAAAATAAGAGTCATATTATTATCAGCCAAAGGAAAAACCTTTACCCAAAATGACGCGAAAAGATTGTCAAAATACAAGCAAATAGTATTTATTTGTGGACGGTATGAAGGAGTTGACGAGAGGGTGGCAAAGTATATTGCCGACGAAGAAATTTCCATCGGCGATTATGTCTTGACAGGCGGCGAACTGCCTGCTATGATTGTAATCGACAGTATTTCACGGCACATTCCAAATGTAATAGGCAAGTCTGAAAGCTTGACAGAGGAAAGCTTTACAATATATAATAAAGATAGTAAAATAAGATATACTGAATATCCGCATTACACGAGACCCGAAATATTTTCTCCCAGCGGGAAAATAAGATGGCGAGCTCCAAAAGTATTATTAAGCGGCAATCACGCAAAAATACAAGAATGGAGACTTAAAAATGCAAAAATAAAAAAGCTTACAAAATAACAGTTCAGCTTTAAAAAACTAAAGTTGTAAAGACTTTGAGTTTTTGTTTTTGCTAACAAAATTATTTCATAAAGGTTAGCGATCCGCCTTCGGCGGATGCTCGCTATACCGAATACCAAATTAAGCTGATTAGCCAACCTAAGAGTTGAAACTGAAAGCCGAAAATAAATTTATTTATAGCTTTCCGCTTCCATTTTTAGAAAAATGATGGAAAGCTCTTTTAAAAATTTGCCAACATTTGTGCAGAGCAAAGATTAATCTTAAGATTATTGTTTTTTATGGTTGTCTTGATTTTAACTAAAAACTTAAAACAAATAACGGATAACAAAATTGTTATTAGTTATAAGTTATTAGTCATTTAGTTATTTTATTAAGAGTTTGATCCTAGCTCAGGATGAACGCTGGCGGCGTGGATAAGGCATGCAAGTCGAGCGAGCTTTTAGCTCGAACTTATAACTGATAACTCATAACCGATAACAAAATTGAATTAAAAACAAATTTGTTATTAGTTGTTTGTCATAAGTTATTTGTTCGAGCCGGAGGCGAGCGGCGAACGGGTTAGTAACACACTGGTACATACCCTGGAGAGGAGCATAGCTGGTCGAAAGATCAGGTAATTCTCCGTAATCTGGTAGTTGAACTTTGTTTGCAAGACTTTAGAATTTCTAATTTCTAATTTCTAATTTCTAAACAATTTCAAAATTCTAAATTCAAAATTTCAAACCATTTTGGATTTTGAGATTTGAATATTTATGATTTGTTTGGGATTTGGGATTTGGAATTTTGGATTTCCTGAAGCGCTTGAAAATAAAATTCAATTACCAGTAAAGCAGAAATGCGCTTCAGGAATGGCCTATGTCCTATCAGCTAGTTGGTGAGGTAACGGCCCACCAAGGCTATGACGGGTAGGGGGCGTGAGAGCGTGTTCCCCAACACTGGAACTGAGACACGGTCCAGACTCCTACGGGAGGCAGCAGCCGAGAATATTTGTCAATGGGCGAAAGCCTGAACAAGCGACGCCGCGTGTGGGAAGAAGGTCTTCGGATTGTAAACCACTTTTAATCGGGAGAAATCCGCAAGGATGATAGTACCGATTGAATAAGGGGTTCCTAACTCTGTGCCAGCAGGAGCGGTAATACAGAGACCCCGAGCGTTATCCGGAATCATTGGGCGTAAAGCGTCTGTAGGCGGTTTAAATAGTGAGATGTAAAATGTCGAAGCTCAACTTCGTCATCGCATCTCAAACGTTTAGACTAGAGCTTGCGAGAGGTTGATGGAACTTGTGGTGTAGCAGTGAAATGCGTTGATATCACAAGGAACACCAAAGGCGAAGGCATTCAACTGGCGCATAGCTGACGCTGAGAGACGAAAGCGTGGGGAGCAAAAAGGATTAGATACCCTTGTAGTCCACGCTGTAAACGATGGATATTAGCGATTAGGAGCATCGACCCTTTTAGTCGCGGAGCTAACGCGTTAAATATCCCGCCTGGGAAGTACGGCCGCAAGGCTAAAACTCAAAGGAATAGACGGGGACCTGCACAAGCGGTGGAACATGTGGTTTAATTCGACGACAAGCGAGGAACCTTACCAAGGCTTGACATCTTCCGAAGGCCCGAGAAATCGGGCCGTGCCCGCAAGGGAGCGGAAAGACAGGCGCTGCATGGTTGTCGTCAGCTCGTGCCGTGAGGTGTTCGGTTAAGTCCGGGAACGAGCGCAACCCCTGCTCTGTGTTAGATATGTCACAGGGGACTGCCCGGGTCAACCGGGAGGAAGGTGGGGATGACGTCAAATCAGCATGGCCCTCTGACGCCTTGGGCCACACACATGTTACAATGGGAAGGAACAAAGGGTTGCCAAACCGCAAGGTGGAGCCAATCCCAGCAAAACTTCCCTCAGTTCAGATTGGGGGCTGCAACTCGCCCTCATGAAGATGGAATCGCTAGTAATCCTGGATCAGCCTCGCCAGGGTGAATACGTTCTCAGGTCTTGTACTCACCGCCCGTCACGTCAAGGGAGTCGGGAATACCCGAAGTGCCCCCACCAATGCTCCGCATTGGAAGCTCCAATAACCAAATCACAAATCCCAAATAAATCCCAAATCACAATTTCCAAAATTCAAAACAGTCAAGATTGAAATTTGGTCATTGGAATTTGGTGCTTATTTGGAATTTGGATATTGTAATTTGGAATTTCCATTGCGTAGCAATGGCGGGGGTCCTAAGGTAGGCTCGATGACAGGGACGAAGTCGTAACAAGGCATCCGTAGGAGAACCTGTGGATGGATCACCTCCTTTCTAAGGAGTAAGGTGAATCAACTTATAACATAAAACAAATAACTAATAACAAATTTGTCATTAGTTATAAGTTATCAGTTATTAGTTGTATACCATTAGGTCGGTCCCGAGCAATCGGGATTTATAAGGTTTGCCGATTCCTTCAAAATCGGTTCAAGACAACCATAAAAGACTGTAATTTACCCCGAGTTTATTCGAGGGGTAAGGTCTCTGCTCTTTTTAGATAAACAAAAATCGCGCTTGTTAAAAAGCGCGGTTTTTGTTTGTTGCTTTTGCTTTTTTCTTAGAAATAGCACAGAGTTTTTTATTAGTTTGGAAAATTCTCTGCTGTTTCTAATAACAATGAAAAAACGGAATAACATTTCCGTTTTTAGAGAAGTTAGAAGCAAGTAAATTAAGAAGAGGTGAGAAAATGGACATAAAAAAGATAGCTCAGATGGTTGTGGCGGTAAGCCTGTTGGCAGTAATGGCAATAGCAACAATGGCACTGGTTAGTGCTGAAACTCCGCCATATCCAGCTAGTGACTATATCCAAGATGTTACTGTAGGAAGCCCGAGCGATCCGCTTAATTATAATAATGGCGGAGCTCGAATATTGCTAACCTCGGATGGAGACAGTGCAGGGCTTTTCTGGAGTGGCGCTTGGGCAATCTCTGGCTGGGTAATCGACTCTTGGGAAGATCAAACAGGTGAGTCATGGCCATACCAATGGCGTTCCCGCGAGAATGTGGCTACAGAAATCCAATATCATTGTTGGATATTTGATACCACAAGTCGCGTAACAACCATCAGCTTCTATGATGGGTGGATGTGGGATTAAAATTTCCACAACCAGCAAAGATATGGGATTTAAATGCCCCATGTCAAAATTAAAAAATTGGGAGTTATGAAACTTCATAACTCCCGCCTATTTGTTTATTATTTAGTTTTTGAATCTTCCAAATAACTTAAAACTATTCTAAGATAACAAAAATCTTGATCTTCCGCTTTTTGACATAAAAGAGAATCTTTCCAAATCAATGCGGCATCTTGGTAGCAGACGCCTTTTGATGGTCCTACTGGATAATATATTTTACTACAAAAATTAGGATTTTCTAAAAAAGCGCGACAAAAATAATAATCTTCTTTTAAGGGAGTATAGGAAAGATAAACATTTCTGCACCATTCTTCGGAATTGTGTTTTTTTCCTTCTGTAAGCATTTCTTTCATTCCTCCTGGAAAATTGTGATAATTATCAAGAGAAGAATAAAAAGGGAAATCATACCACGGATAATCTTTAGAAAAATACTTTTTTTCTTTATTTATTAAAGCTAATCCTTTTTCAAAATCATTTTCTTCTTGAACGCTAAAACAAAGTTTTTTTGATTGATTATCTTTAATCTCTTCGCAAATACCTCGAAGATTTATTTGTTCAGTATTTTTTTGATATTTAGAAACTGGTAAAATATTAACAACTCCTGAGTACTCAAAAATTCCGAGCAAAATAATAGAAAGCAAGGACACCAATAAAACAATTTTTTTATTTTTTCTCATGTTTTTATTAAAATTATTATGATTTTATTTTACCAGTAAATAACAATCTTGTCAAAGATGCGATTTCTAGTGCAGTAGAAACAGATTAATATTTTAACAAGATAAAAAAGGGGAACGGCTTGCTTTTTTATTATTTTTTTGGTAAGATAAAAGAAGTTTTTTGGGCGATTAGCTCAGTCGGTTAGAGCGCGTCACTGATAATGACGAGGTCAATGGTTCGAATCCATTATCGCCCACCAAAAATAACACATAACTTATAACTCATGACTAATGACAAAATAGTATTCTTTAGGGTTATTAGTTATAAGTTATGGGTTGATTTCGGGCTTGTAGCTCAATTGGCAGAGCACCCGGTTTGCATCCGGGAGGTTAGCGGTTCGATTCCGCTCAAGTCCACAAAATTATGGCGAAGATAACGGGATCATGAAATTGTATCTGCTCTCCGCCGTTTGGCGGCTCGCAGACAATTTCGGGACAATGAGGAGGTCGCCGGTTCAAATCCGACAGAGTCCACAACAAAAATTAAAATGTTTATCTTTATCGAATTCGCCGAAAGCGTCTTTAGATTTATCAAACTGCCATATTTGAACTGAAATTATTTGCCGACAGAATACAATTTTCAATTTTAAAATAAAATGCAATATTTAAAAATATTGTATTTTATAAAATTGCTGATAACTATATTGATATTTTGGATTTTGAAATTTCGGGCGGATTTGATATAATCTATAATGACAGTTTAATCTATGAAAATATTATTTACCGGCGGCGGCACGGGCGGACACTTGATGCCGATTATCGCCGTGGCGGAGCAAATAAAACTTTTATTAAGCGCGACTGGAGAAAAACACGAGTTTTTATTCATAGGCCCTGAAAGCTTTTTTAACGAAGCGGTGATTAATTTTGGCATGCCTGTAAAAAAAATCAGGGCGTACAAGCTAAGGCGCTATTGGTCTGTTAAAACGATTACGGAGTTTATTAATTTTCCGATAGGAATTATTCAATCGCTTTGGCATGTTTATTGGTTTATGCCCGACGCGGTTTTTGCCAAAGGCGGATACGCGTCCTTTTCGGTTGTTTTCGCCGCCTGGGTTTATCGGATACCCGTGATTATTCACGAATCGGATTCTGTCGCGGGACTGGCAAATATCATTTCTTCAAAATTAGCGAATAAAGTTGCCATAGCGTATGAGTCCGCAGGCGCTTTTTTTTCGCCTAAAAAAATAGTTTTTACAGGCAATCCTATCCGAAAAGAAATTCTTGAAGGGAATAAAGAAGAGGCAGGGGAGGAGTTTTCCCTTAAAAAAAACGGCCTGCCGGTTATTTTTGTCATCGGCGGCAGCCAGGGCTCGCAAAAGATAAACGAGATTCTGCTCCAGTCCGTTCAAGGAATTATCGCGAAAGCGCAAATCATTCACCAGTGCGGAATTGAAAATTACGAAGAAATCAGAGAAGAAATTGCCGGCTGGTCAATGCCGCACCTTGAAAATTACCATGTCGTTCCTTTTCTTCGGGAAAATATCAGGGATGCGTACGCGGCAAGCGATATAATTGTCAGCCGCGCGGGAGCAAACAGCATTTCGGAGATTGTTAGCGTGGGCAAACCTTCAATTTTAATTCCTTTGCCGACTTCGGCAAGCGACCACCAGTTAAAAAACGCTTATTATTTTTCCAGCCGCGGAGCCGCGGTAATGCTTGAAGAAGAAAACCTTACGCCGAATTTGCTTTATGACACGATTTTCGGGGTCTTGGAAAATAAGGAAAAGCAGATGCAGATGATCCGCGCGGCGCGCGCCTTGGCAATGCCCGACGCGGCAAAAAATATCGCGGAAGAAATTATAAAATTGGGAAAATAAAACTTCAGGTAGAAAAAGAGCGGGTTAAGTTCCGTTTTTTTATTTTGATTAAAAGTCAGTATTGAGGTATAATTTAAAGAGAAAATTTATGATTATTATTTTATGTCAGAATGAAATTGTTATTTAATAAAAAAATTATTTATGGGTAAAATAACTTACAATAAGCAGAAGGAAATAATTAAAGCCGATTCAGAAATTTTTTCAAGAATAGGTTTTGAGAAAAATTATTTTTTTATTAGTAAAGATAAAAGCAAAGTTACTTATAGCGCTTTGGGGAAGACTTATAATTTTCGCGACCCGGAAGAAAAAGTCAGGATTGAATATTATTTTGATTTGCTGGAAAAATACAATTATCCGATTATGCGGATAGAGCTTGAAGTTGAAATGCCGTCCCGTACGCCTCAATATTACGCGGATATCGTTATTTATGAAAATGACGACAAGAAAATTCCCTATATCGTTGTTGAGTGCAAAAAAGACGGCATTTCGGACGCGGAATTTGAGCAAGCGGTTAAACAGGCGATTGCCAACGATAGGGTGCTGAAAGCGCCATTTGCGATTTGCGTTGCCGGCAATACGCGGCGCGCGATTGAAACTGAAATGTGGAACGATAAAGAGGCGGAAAAATATCGCTTTTGGCACGACTTCGCTCAAAATAATCTTTTCGGTATTGAAATAAATGATTCAATCGCCCGCGTTGCCAAAATGAATATGATTATTCACGATGACGGGCATACCAATGTTATCGGTTTTGACGCTTTGGAAAATATTGAAAAAATGCGCGAGAAAAATCGCGGTTTCGCTAAAAATTGTTTTGACATCATTGTTACCAATCCGCCTTTTGGCGCCAATGTAAAGCGGAGCGAGCATCCATATTTGGAAAAATTCGCGCTTGGCCGCAAAAAAGACAAGAAAGGAAAAGAAAGGGCGCTGGATAATCAAAAAACCGAAATTTTGTTTATTGAGCGGTGCATAGAATTTTTGAAAGTCGGAACGGGAAAAATGGCGATTGTCTTGCCGGACGGAATTTTGACAAATTCCAGCTTGCAGCCGGTTCGCGATTTTTTAATGGAGCGCTGCCGGATTTTGGCGGTGGTAAGTTTGCCGCAATTCGCTTTTACGCATTTTGGCGCCGGCGTAAAATCATCGCTTGTTTTTGTCCGAAAAAAAAGCGAAAGCGAAGAATCGGGCCGCTATCCAATTTTTATGGCCATTGCCGAGCATATCGGCTATGATGCTACCGGCAGAAAAGACGCGAAAAATGATTTGGATGAGATTTATGAGGAGTTTAAGAAGTTTAAAGGTAAAAACAATTTATGAAGATAAAAGAAAATAATTTTGCGTTTATTGACAGCCAAAATTTGAATTTGGGCGTTAAAAGCCGGGGTTGGGATTTGGATTTTTTTAGGTTAAGGCGATTTCTAAAAGATAAATACGGAGTTGAAAAAGCATATTTATTTATCGGTTTTGTTCCCGGCAATCAAATGCTTTATACTGAACTGCAAAAAGCTGGTTATATTTGTATTTTTAAGCCGACTTTAGAAATAAAAGAAAATGGCAAAATTAGAGTAAAGGGCAATGTTGACGCCGAATTGGTTTTGCATGCAATGATTGAGTATTCTAATTATCAAAAGGCCGTCATTGTTTCCGGAGACGGCGATTTTTATTGTTTAATTGAGTATTTAGTGAAGCAGAATAAGTTGCTAAAAATAATAGTGCCAAATATCCGTTTTTCATCTTTGCTTAGAAAATTTAGTTATTTTATAGCAAATATCCAGTTATTCAAAGAAAAATTGAGAAAATAAAAGAGAGGTATTCCCTCGGGACAAAACCCTTTGGTAGCCCTCTCATCGTGATGTTTTAAGTATAGTAAATACGGTGAATAGTGTCAATAGCAAGTTTGGGGATAATTTTTTGGCGGTGATTAAGCTATAGTTAAAATGGTTTAAATGAAATTTATGAGAAGTTTGGAAAATTTTTAAAAAATTAAGAATTAAAAATATGGACACAACGATAATTTTATTAGCGATTATAAGTTCAGGTCTTTTATCTACATTACTTACTATAATAATAGGATGGAAAAAAGATATTTGGGAAGAAGAAAAGCAAGAAAGAAAAAGGTTGTTTAAAATTAGAGAAGATGCTTATAGGGAAGTAATGAAAAATATTGATTTTATCTATAAGGGCATTGATTTAACTCCAGAAGAGATTGCAAAAAAGAAGTATAGATTTCTCGAAAATTATAGATTGATGTTTTTATATTCCGAAGATGAAATTATAGAGGAAATAAATAATGTTTTAGATGTGCTTAGTTCTTTTTGGCCAAAGGATGATGAGGAAATGGAAGAGAAGAAAAATAAAATTGCTCGTAGTATGATTATTTTACGCAAACAAATAGTGGTAGATACTAAACTTACTGAAAAAGATTTTAAACATATTATTTAAATTTGTGTTAAAAGTAAAAAAAATACCCCAAATTTTCATCATTTGGAGCGATGAAATTGTTAATTCT
>JAHIHE010000049.1 GCA_018899995.1 Patescibacteria group bacterium
ATAGTTAAGGGTGACACCTGTTAACTATTAAAACTATGGATACTATGCCAAGCCCCATAAAGTACGAACGCGAGCAAAGATTCCGCTGGTATTTACAGGTTGATAAATACCATAAGCCAGTTAAAGAAACCTGCCGGATATTCGGGATTTCCAGAAAAACGTATTACAAATGGAGAACGCGGGATTACGGAAAAAGGGGTAACATTTATGCGCCGGCAAAGAATCAGCCGAATCTTAAACTTACTTACGAAGTCCGGCTGTTTATTGAAAAAGAAAAGCTAAAAACCAATTATGGGCCTTTAAAAATGAAGCTATGGGTAAAAAGAAAATTAGGCCTTGATCTTTCCACGACCATAATTTACCGGTATTACAGGAAGAAAAAACTGATCAGAAAACCGCAGAAGAAGCTGCCTTGGTACGAACCGATGAAAAGCCATTTAATCGTTAAAAACAAGGGCGAGGGCGTGCAACTGGATGTGAAATATGTATATGAAGAAGGGTTAAGAAAATACCAGTTTTCCGTACTAGATCCTTTTACCGAAAAGCATCATTTTACCGTATGTTTAACCAAAGAAAGCAAGAATGCCATTATTGCTTTTAAGAGGGCTGAAAGATATTTTGGGTTTAAGATTTTATCTGTTCAAACAGACAATGGCAGCGAGTTCAGGGGTTGCTTCCATGATTGGCTTACCAAAAGAAATATTCCTCACTACTTTATTCCAAAGAAATCTCCTTACTGGAATGCCCAAGTGGAAAGAGTGCACAAAACTATTGATGACGAATATTATCTTAATCCGTATAGGGTTTGGAAAACGCCTTACGAGTGGCTTCACTATTACAATTTTGAAAGGATACATTTAACATTAAACGGGTTAACGCCTCAAGAAAAACTGCTCCAAAGTGTTACCCTTGACTGTTAACTGTACAGGGTTTGTTTGTTTTTTATATATTTTTTCATTGACGCTTCATTTAAAAAGTGTTAAATTTAATATGGAATTATCCATAAATCTTAAATCATAAATCGTAACTCAACTAAGATGCGCATTGGCATTGACGCGAGCACAATTTTAAATCCGGAAATCGGCGAGGCCGCCGGAAAGGGGCATTACACTTTTATGCTTATTAGACACCTGCTGAAAATGGACGCGGATTTTAAAAACGGCAAAAACGAATATGTTTTGTTTTTTGACAATCGCGTGCGGAAAAAAGACATTGAGCGTTTTAAAATGAAAAGCGTGAAAATTCACCATTTTCCTTTTGCTTCGCATCGCCGCTATTTGCCCGGAATTTATTCAGAGGTCTTGATTTCAGGGACACTGATGCGCGAGAAACTGGATATTTTGCATTCGCCCGGAGGATTTATTCCTTTGACATACAGGGGCAAGACGATTGTAACCGAGTCAAATCTCGCAATTCACAAATTCAGCGATATGTTTCCGCGATACCAGCGGCTCTCCGCTGTTTTTACGCGAGCGATTTTAAAAAAAGCGGATTTTATCATTACCGGTTCACAGGCGAGTAAAAGCGACATTGGTGATTTTTTCGGTCTGCCCGGTTCCAAAATAAAGTCAATTTATAAAGGTATTGATCAGAGATTTTTCAATAAAGTTGAGCAAAAGGAAATTTTACGCGTGCGGCAAAAATACAAAATTAGGGGCAGGTACTTCTTGTTTTTGAGCACCATAAAGCCGATTAATAATTTAAGCCGGTTGGTGGAAATTTTCGCCGGAGCGCGCAGGGAATTGGCCAAACAGGAAAATCAGCCGCATTATCAATTGGTTTTGGCGGGAAAAGAAGGGTGGTTAAGCGACGAAGTTGAAGAAATGACGCAGGCCTTTCGGCTCGCAAAAGATGTTATTTTGACCGGTTATATTCCGCCTGAGGATTTAAACGGGCTTTATCAGGACGCTGATTTGTTTTTATTCCCTCCGTTTTACGAAGAATTCGGCTCGCCGGCCTTGGAAGCAATGGCTATCGGCGTGCCGGTAATCGCTTCAAAAACTCCGGCGCTTATTGAGACATTGGGCGACGCGGCTATGTTTATAGAGCCGGAAGACGCTCAAAAATGGGCAAGGGCAGTCGTTGAACTCGCGCAAAACGAGGGGAAAAGAAACGACCTGATACGGCTCGGACTGATTCAGGCAAGAAAATACACTTGGGAAAAAACCGCGGAAGAAACGCTGAAAGTTTACAGAAAGGTTTTGGGAATATAGAATTCTGTTTTTAGATTGACAGGATATTGAACTTGTGGTATTTTTTTACCAACATCAAAAGGAGGATGATACTATATAGACCTGTTGCACAATAGCTCCTCATTTACCTCAATTTCTGGTAAAATAGAAGTATATGAGATACAACAATTTAAAACAAAGCCCAAAACACTTTCTTGCCTTTACTGGCTTGACAGTGGCAG
>JAHIHE010000050.1 GCA_018899995.1 Patescibacteria group bacterium
CATATATCTCATACCATCGGTGCAATTGGCACTTTTCAATACCTGCTGGAATTCGCTTCCGAAATGCCGAATAAAAAGAAAATTATATTCAGCCAAATAAATTTCGAGCAATATGGAAGCGAAAAAGGTTTAGGCGATTATCCCGAGCGACAAAAAGCTGCAATAAAAAATCTTCTAATGGGAGAAGCTAAAGTTAAGGAGTTAAAAGGAAAACTTCTTAACTTAACAATAGAATTAATAGGCCCGAACGGAAGGGTGATGGACGAAAAAATATACGAGCAGCTCCATCGCGATGCCGCAAAGTATTCGGTGACTGTTTAAAAGGGGTTAAACCTCTTTTTTTATTTTCTCACAAAATTTACAAATAAGCCAGAGACGGAAGCGATAATAAGGCCGAGAACCAAACTTTCTTTTACCGGCATTGAGCTGAATAAAATCGCCATTATTGCAAGCCCGACTAATGTTATAATTGTTCCGCCAATTTCAAACAAAAACATATATTCTGTTCGGGCGTCTTGATCCATATGCTCTTGAAACTTTGTGATAAAAGGAGTTGATTTTAAATTTTCAGTAAAAAGAGCTAAAATATTAAAAATAAAAACTTGCGAAAAAGAATTTGCCAAAACGCGAACAGCGCCTATGACGCTATCGGATATGCTGCCTAATAATAACAACTTTTTCCGATTAAACTTATCAACCCATACTCCAACAAGATAAAAAACCGCAATTGAAATAATCAAAGAAAATGTTTGTATAAAGCCGATTGATTTATACTGCGGAACTACAATAAAAATAAAAATCGGCCAAAGCGCGTTATTCAAATACTGTTGAATATTAGCAAACCCGTTAGCGATTAAATCCGGATAAATTTTTCGCAAAGACACCAATTTAAAATTAATTTTTCTGATATTGGAAACTTCAACCGTTGAGAGCAATAACGCTATTGCCGGTATTATTAAAATTGCTGTTAGAAAAAATGCGGAACCAAAACCGTAATGGGCTATAACTACGCCTCCAACAAACGGACTAACGGCTGTTGCAACGGCTATGAATATGTTAAGCCGGCCAAGAATTTTCCCCCGACTTTCATTCGGAGAAATTTTAGATAAATGTATCCAGTACGGCGGCCATAAAAATGATTGAACCACGCCCAAAATTAAAGCGCTGGCAAAAAAATTTACCGACAAATAATCAATTTTGTGCAAAAAAACTAAATAAATTATTTGAAAAACAAGAGCCGCGCTAATCATCTTTTTAGCGCCATAGATGCTTGAAAAATATGCCGCTATCGGAAGAGCCAAAAGGCGGCCGGCTTGGCTTATCGCGAAAAAAAGAAAAATTAACGATATTGAAAATCCTTTCTCGGATAAATACAGCGGAATAAAAAGCGCAATAATCGCAAACGCGAAATTATACAAAGAAACGCTGATATAAAAATTTTTCAGTTCTTTGATGTGTATACTCATACCGTTTCTTTTTCACAAATGCTTCTCCCTGTTCGTTTTCTCCAGCATCGCGACGATTTTTTTACATCCTGCGATTGGGATTTATCGCAGATTAAAATTCTACCCTAAATCAAATCTGCCAAGCTTCTAAAATCTTATATTTTCCAACCGCCCCAGCTTGGGTATTAAGAGAAATAATTGACAAATTTATATTCGGATAGCTTCCCAAAAATTTTTTATAATTATTTGCTTTAATTTTAGACGGATCGATTTTCACCTCAAAGGCCTCTTTTTCGTCCGCGATAAAATCAATTTCATGTTTTCCTATAGTCCGCCAAAATTTTATTTTCTGTTTTCCGTATTTTTCCGTCAATTGCCTCATCGCTGCATTTTCAAGCAAAGCGCCGCGATCGTCTCTAATTTCAAACGGCTTAAAATTATCGGCGAAGAAATTGCGCAATCCCAGGTCTGAAAAATAGACTTTGGGCATTTTGGTTAATTCTTTTCTTTTGTTTTTGAAAAAAGGGCGGATAAGCTCAATATGAAAAGACTTTTGCATAACGTATAAAAAATTGTCAATCGCGGTTTTGGAAACACCAAAAGTTAAAGCCAGTTCCGAGGCATTGGTCAAATTGCCGATTTGCGAAGCTAAAATTTTAAATAATTTATAGAAAACTTCATCCTGCCTGATATTCGCTTCGTAAATATCTTTCTTGATGTAGGAATACGCGATTTCCCTCAAAATCTCCGTTTTTTCTTCGTTCGCCGCTAAAACTACGCGCGGATATCCGCCATACACTAAATATTGGCGATAGTGCATTTCTATTTTTTCTTTTTCCGACAAGCTTAACTTTTCAAAGTTTTTTTGCGAAAGATCCGCCTCGCCCTTAAAACGCAAAAAGTCTCGAAAGGAAAGCGTCGGCACATCAAATATTTTTTTCCTTCCCGCCAGAGAATCTTTAAATTTTTTATCGATATAGAAAGCTGACGAACCTGAAACCAAAAGCTTTATTTTCCCCCTGTATTCATCATATAAATATTTAAGAAAATTAGAAGGGTTTGCCAAATACTGCACTTCGTCAATAAATACAAAACTCCTTTTGGATAAATCCATTGGAAAAATCTTAAAAATATTTTTAGGAGTCTTATTAAGCAATTCTAAATATTCAACATCTTCAAGATTCAAAAAATAAACAACTGCATTGTTTTTCTTTAAAATATTTTCTAATTGACGAAGAATCGTGGTTTTTCCCGCCTGCCTTGGACCGATAAAAAGTAAAATATCATCATCTTTAAGATATTTTTGCGCTTTAATTGTAATATCTCTAATAATGCTCATAGTTCAATATCTTAGGTATAATTTTAATTCTAAATACATTTTATCAGATAATCTGTATTTGTCAAGTGTATTTTATTGAATTAAACTGCTTTACCTTACAAATGCTTCTCCTTGTTCGTTTTCTCCAGCATCCCGACGATTTTTTTCACATCCTGCGATTTTGATTTGTCGCAGATTAAAATCACATCCGGGGTATCCACGATTATCAGTCCTTTTAGCCCGACCGTGGCGATTAGTTTTTTCGGGGAGCCGTAAACCAGCAAATCTTTTGAGCCGATATCCAAATGCGCGGCTTTGACGAAATTTTTATGATTGTGCTTTACCAGCGAATCTTTAAGCACTGCCCAGCTCCCAATATCGCTCCAGCCCAAATCAGCAGGTATCATCAAAACCTTATCATCGTTTTCCACAATGCTGTATTCAAAAGAAACTGGATCGCTCGCCGGATATTCTTTTTCCAAAACCTTTTGGTATTGCGGAGTATCCACGGCATTTATAAATTTCAATATCCGCTCATAAGTATCCGGCACAAACTTTTTGTATTTTTCAATTAAATTTTTTGCTTTAAAAATATAAATTCCGGAATTCCAAAAATATTCGCCGCTCCCAATAAGCTTTTGGGCCGTTTTAAAATCCGGTTTTTCTATGAACTTTTCCACTTTAAAAATCTGCTGTTTTTTTTCTTTGGCGAATATTTTTCCTTTTTTCATATATCCCAGCCCCGTATCCACCGCGTTAGGCTTGATACCAATAGTCAAAATATAATCGGAGTGCTTTTCCAAAAAAGCGGCTCCGTTTTTGATTACGGAAAGCAAACCCTTGTCTTTTTTAATCAAATGATCGGCCGGCAAGACAACGACTGTCTCGTCAGAATATCTTTTGACAAAAAAGGCGGCAGATAAAGCAATGCTTGAAGCGCGCTCGCGGTTAACCGG
>JAHIHE010000051.1 GCA_018899995.1 Patescibacteria group bacterium
GAAATGGCTTTTGGGTTTGTGGCTAATATTGTCAACTTTCGCATGCTTTGCAGATTAAATACTGCATAACAGGCGAAAACTGACAACGAGGAGTTTTAATTTGTTTCAAAGTTTAATTATTTTGCAATGGGTCTTATGAATACATTACGTGCACCCTTAAAATTTAGCAAGGGACAACAATAAATGAAAAGAGACAAAATCAGCGCCTTAAGGCGCGGGAGGAAAGATAGAAATGGAAGAAATTATATTATTAAAAGAACCTTTGTTAACCAAAGAAATTCCCTTAATAGTTGAAAAACTAAGTGGGTCTGCTCGTTTGAATATGACAGAGGGAGAACTGAGACAGCTTGTAATGGCCGGCAAAATAGTGCTTAAAATAATAAAGGACTATAATCTGATAGGAATCGCTGTCTTAGCCAAAAAACACCCTGCGGAGATAAGTGCATGGATCAACGAAAAAGAACCCCAAGACACCATGGAAAAAACCGTGGGGCTGATAATCAAGAGGGTTTTCCGAGATGATCTGGCAACCAAAATAAAATGGTCAATGGCTGATTCCCCAGCCAATAAAGAATTAATGGAAGTTACGAAAAAGTGCGGCTTTTCGGAAGAAGGGCGAGCTTATGGCGAAGGACGAGACGGAAGACCTTTAATTACTCTGGGACTGCTCAGAAAAAATTGGGAAAAAGATCCAAAAAGCGCACCCCCGATACAGACAGAAGACGGACTGCAAGCCGAGCTTGAAGCGTTAAAAATCAGGCTTAAAGCAAAAGAAGCGGAGTTGGAAGCAAAAGATGCATTAATCGAAAGTCTTCAAGGGTCGCTTCTGGAAGAAAACGAAAGACGCAGAATAGCCGAGAACAAACTCTTAATCCTAAAAGAGGAAATGGGAAAAGAAGATGTAGGCAGAAAAAAAGAAAAATCAAAAAATCCTTCGAGTCCTGCAGAAATCCTGATAAAAGACGAAGAAATATCCGAAGAAACAGCGTTTCTGAAAACAAAGAAATTAGGAGATTTTGCCGTAAAAATACTTGAACTGACTACTCAACACCCCGAAGGCATAAACCAGCAGAAAATTTCCGAACTTACCGGAATTCAGCAAGGCACAGTCAGCTACAATATAACAAAAGTGCTTTTCCCTGCAGATTTGGTTACAAAAGTGATAGTGGGAAAAAAACGCACAAAAATAGCGCCTAATCTGGAAAAAATCCGGCAATTACCCAAAGAACTGCAAAAAGAGTTGGGAATTCAAGAACCTGTTGGGGAAATAGAAATACCGGTTGTGAAACAGGCAGAGCTGGTGGTCGAAATCAATGAAACAGAAACAGCAGAAAAACCGCAAAAACCATTAAAGCAACTAAATATAGAGGAGGTCTGTAAGGCTAATGGTTTTGGTCAAACCCAAAGAGAAATTCTGCTTGCGCTAAAAGAAGCAGGTGGAAGATTAAACGCAGGAGGATTAAGAAATAAAATTGGACTAAATAGACAGCTTTTCAAATCTTATCTATTGGATATACAAGCATGTAGAATAATAAGAGTTGAACAAAATTTGATAACATTAGTTTAGGGCGGAAAAAAACCGCTCTTCTTTTTTTGCTTTCTTCACCCGCATCAATAAAATCTGCTCGAGCAGATTTTATTGATAAATCAAAAAACTAAATATCTTCTCGGATTTTTTTCATCAAATCCAGATAAAATTTTAAATTATGAATCGTCGCGAGCCGCAAACCGAGATTTTCTTTGGTGATAAAAAGATGGCGCAAATAGGCGCGAGTATAATTTTGGCAGGTGTAACAGTCGCAAGTTTTATCAATCGGACTGAAATCCACGGTAAATTTTTTATTGGTAATATGAATCGCCGAATAAAAGTTTTTTGATTTGAAAATATTTGACGCGCGCGGATTAAAAACAAATAGCTCTCCGTGCCGCGCGTTTCGGGTCGGAATCACGCAGTCAAACATATCAATCCCCCGTTTCACCGCTTCAACAATCTGCTCCGGATAACCAACCCCCATTAAATAGTGCGGCTTATTTTCCGGCAAAAGCGGCGCGACCCAATCCAAAACTTCCAGCATTTTCTCCTGCGGCTCGCCTACAGAAACCCCGCCAATAGCAACGCCATTCGTATCCAAGCCAACAATTTGCTTAGCCGATTCCTCGCGCAAATCTTTAAATGTTGAACCCTGAATTATGCCAAATAAAAATCTTTCGTGATCGTCTTTAATTTTTAGTTTGTATTTTTGGTTTTTGGTTTTTGGTTTTTGGTTTTCAAAATATTTTTTGCACCTCAACGCCCATCTATAAGTCAACTCCGCCGATTTAGCGGCGTATTCTTTGGATGTAAGATACGGCGTGCATTCGTCAAACGCCATAATAATATCCGATCC
>JAHIHE010000052.1 GCA_018899995.1 Patescibacteria group bacterium
CCGGCAGGCGCAT
This sequence comes from Patescibacteria group bacterium, assembly GCA_018899995.1. Classification (GTDB taxonomy): domain Bacteria; phylum Patescibacteriota; class Minisyncoccia; order JAHIHE01; family JAHIHE01; genus JAHIHE01. The sequence continues at coordinate 14 of JAHIHE010000052.1, forward strand.
CCGGGGTCAGGCGATGGGATAAATCGCCGCTGGCGACAAAAGCGACTTTATTTCTTGCCAATTGCTCCATGGCGGAAACAGTACTTTTGACTTTTTTTGCCTCTCCGGCGCCGATTGAAGGAATAATAATCGGCGGATGAGGGCAAATCGCGGCGAAAGAAAGCATAAAGGAATTTAAATTAGTTCTTTTCTTATATTATATACCGAATTAAAAAAATAAAAAGAGGGTTTATGAAAAAAAAAGTTTTTATTAGCTTACCATGATTCTTGGAAGAATCATGGTAAGCTAACACTTTGATATATGAATGTATCAAAGGCGGAAAAAGTAAATTAAAAAAGAGGGGTTTAAGTGCTCTTTAAAAATATTACCAATAATATCAATAAATTATGCTGGAGCATAAATTATTGATATTATTACAAAATGAACAAAAAAATAGGGTGGAAATCCTGTTTTTGGATTTGCACGCCCGTAGATTTAAATTTTATTTTTCCGTGGTTAAGAATGTTCCAACCAACAGATACAAATCCTTCACAACTAAGCCGGTTCGGGATCAGACGATAGTATCTTTTCGTAAAACACTGCTTCATTTTTTAGGAGATACGACGGCCGGAAAATTTGGAACCATCGATCACCCGAATCGCGGATTTTCTCGTATTTTTCCACCAACGCCTTTATTTTTTCTTTGGCTTCGCTTTCCATAATTTTATTTTTTTTAACCCCTTGATTTTGAAACGGGGCGCTATTTTTTGAATTTTTCCTTCAGCGCTTCTCCAACGATTTTTCTGTCGTCCCATGGAATTTTCTTTTCTCCCCAAACCATAAATTGCTCCGAGCCCTTGCCGGTAATTAAAATCATATCGCCTTTTTGCGCCAAGCCAATCGCCATTACGATCGCTTCTTTCCGGTCCAAAATCCTGAATAAATTTTTGCCCAAAATTTTGTTTTTGATTCCGCTTATCACCTGCTCCATAATATCTTCGGGGTCTTCGGAATACGGATCCTCGTTGGTAACTATTACAATATCGGAAAATTGGTCAGCTAAAGCGCCGGCTTTCGCGCGGTAGGTCTTGTCCCTGTCCCCTGTTCCGCCCAAAACCGCAATCAGGCGATTTTTTACATACGGCTTTACCGCTTCATAAACATTTTTTAACGAATCCGGCGAATGAGCGTAATCAACTATGACTTCAAATTCCTGTTTTTCTCCGGCAAAAATTCTTTCCATTCTTCCTGGAACACTTTTTATTTTCCCCAGCGCGTTTTTAATTTTTTGCGGATCAATGTCCGCCGAAAGCCCGACAGCAATAGCTGCCAAGGCGTTGTAAATATTGAATTTTCCCGGGATTTTCAAAGCAAACTCGCCTAAATTTTTACCCTGTGAAATCCCGCTCTGCGGGAATTTCGCCAGAGGCGAAATTATTTCACGGGGTGAATTTTTAAAAACCGCCCTGAATTTTGTTTCGTCTTTGCTAATTTCTATATTACGACATCGCAAGTCGTTATGCTCTCCAAAACCGAAGCTTAAAAATATAAGTTTTGAAAATTTGGGATTTGAGATTTGGGATTTGTTTATAATTTGGGATTTGAGATTTGGGATTTGTTTATCGTCTCCATTGATTATCACCGTTTCTGTTTTGTCACCAATCATTTTTAAATGAATATCCCGATATTCCGCCGCGTCTTTGTGGTAATCCAAATGGTCGGGCATCAGATTTGTTATCACAACCGTTTTGAAATCAACCCCGTATAAGCGGTGTTGTTTTAGGGCGTGCGAGGAAACTTCAATCACGACCCAGTCGCATTTTTTTCTGGCCGCTTCGGTTAAAAATTTTTGCAAAAAAAACGGCGAGGGCGTGGTAAGCTTGATCGTATTGAGCGACTCCTCGCCCGCCATTTTCATATTAGCCGTGGAAAACATCGCCACGTTAAACTCCGCTTCTTCCAAAATTCCGGCAACGAGGTTCGTGGTGGTGGTCTTGCCTTTTGTGCCGGCCACGCCGATTACCTTGATTCTCTTGCCGGGAAATCCGTAATAAAAAGCAGCTACTTGAGCGCGCAGCTTATGGGTAAAAAGGACAAAGCTGTAAGGCAGTAATTTTTTGAGAAACAGCTTAAGGCCATATAACATAAAGCGCTCTTTGGAAAATTATTTATTTTTTAACTGATTTTCAATAACCGCTTTGAAGTCGTCAGAGGGCGCGGCGCCAGATATAAATTCGTCGCCGACTATAAACGCCGGAGTGGAAGTTATCTCAAAACCGGCGGCGGCTTTGGTGTCAGCGTCAATTTTTGCCTTGAATTTATGGGTAAACAAGCAATCACTGAATTTTTTATTATCCAGCTTCAGCTCGCGGCCGTATTTTGCGATTGAATCCTTGTCAAGCTTGTTTTGGTTCGCGAATAATTTGTCGCGCATTTCCCAAAATTTCCCCTGGTCCCCGGCGCATTCAGCGGCTTCGGCCGCATATTGAGCGTCCGGATGAATAGCCAAAGGCAAGTGCTTATAAACCAATTTTACTTTGTCGGGGTAGGCGGCCAAAACCTGGCTAATTGTTTCTTTGGCCGCTTTGCAATACGGACATTGAAAATCGCTGAACTCAAAAACGGTTATCTGCGCTGAATCAGTCCCTTTAACGCGGTCGCTCCCGCTCACTTCGGGCGGTTCCAAAAATTTTCCTTGAACAATGCCACTGTTTAAAGGAATCACATAATACTTGCCGTTTTCTTTTTGCAAAGCCTGGCTTATTTTTTCAAAAATCGCCGCTTTTTCAACTTCCGGGCCGAAAACAAGCGCCGGCAGGGATTTAATTTTAAATTCGCTGAGCAGGCCTTTTCCGGCATCCGACTTAAAATCCATTTCCTTGACGACTAAAGTGGGGATAACTGTTTTCAACTGTTTTATAACATCGGAAATATTGCATCGCACGCAATTTTTGTCGGTTACCATCGTCAAGCCGACAATCGGTTCTTCGTAATAAACCCATGTTTTTGCCCTGAAAGAAAAAATCGGTTGTTTAAACAATCTTTCATAATACGCGGAGGAAACGCCTAAACCGATTGTTAAACCAATAAGAAAAATAATCGCGCAAGCCCAATATTTTTTAAAAACCTGCCGGCCGCCGGTTTCCGGCACAACTTGGCTGTTTGATACCGCACTTTTTTCTTGCTCTGACATAAATTTTTGCTTTCTATATTTAAAGATTAAAATGGCTATTGCCAAAAAAAACAAAAGAATGGAAATATACTGCGAAAGCGTAAGGCCGAAGTAGCGCGAGTCGCATATGTCTAAATCCGCGCAACGCAGGTTGTCCAATAAAAACCTTGTTCCACTATACCATAGAATAAAAATTAAAAAAAGAGCGCCTTCGGTTTTTATTTTTTTTCGCAAAAGCCATAAAAAAATAAACATCGCCAAGCCGTTCAGCGACATATAAATGCCGACCGGATGGCGAACGATGTCGTCAATATATTTTTGCCCCCATGACAAAGCGGTGATAGCGCCAATATGATCGCTGATTAGCGCGCAGCCGATGCGTCCGATAAATTCGCCGATGGCAAATGACGGCGCTAAAGTGTCGGCGATTTTCCAAAACTTTAATTTCTTTACCTGGATATAAATTGCGGATAAGGCGAGAGCGCCGATAAATCCCCCATAAAACATCAGTCCGCCCGTATCCAGTTTAAAAATCTGCCAAAAATTTTGGCTGAAATAATCCCAGTTTTCAAAAACATAAGCAATCCGAGCGCCTAAAATCGCGCCGGCTAAAATTAAAACCGCCAAATCAAAAATATAATATTCTTTGATATTTTTTCTTTTCGCTTCCCTCAAAGCAATCAGTAGAGCCGCGGCAAATGCCAATCCAGCGAACAATCCCCAAGTATAGAGAACTATTGGACCGATATTGATTGTTTGTAAAACATAATAAGGAAGCATAAAATCAATTTAATATATTAATATTTTAGCATTCATATTTTTCTACATAGCAATACTTTTTAAAAAAATTATCTTTGTTTACTTTATCTCGTCTTTCTGACGGCCGTCTGAATCACGCTATATTTCTATTTCCTCAATTAAAAATAATTTTTACATATTTGTTAAAATGTTAAAATGTTAGAATGAGTTACTGCTAGTATGTTAATAGAGCTAAATGAAATTGTCTTGACAAACTTAATTTTTTGTGCTATTTTTATGATGCCAAAAATGGCAAAATAGAAGGAGGAAAAAATATGCAATTTGAATCCAATAGTCTATGCAGGATAAAAGGAAACGCAACAAGAATAGGTGTTGGAATAAACGATGCGGAAATCGAGCAAACGTTGAAGGGAGAAACCACCAGAACAAAAATAGGGACAAACGCGATAGGAAGAAAAACGCAGACCATTAGGGTGGTATAATGACAATAACTGTCATTGAAACGCCACATGGAAAAAAACTGCAAATAATCGTTAAAAAACAGAAAGAGGCACCATCAGATGGCCGAGAAAAAACACACTTCATAGGAACTGATCCCTATAATGGGAGTAAAGTATCCTATACGGGGACAAAATTAGGGATAGAATTTTAAAACTTTTCACTATCCAAGGCATCAGCAAACCAGTTGCTCTGCCTCTTTTTTTATTCCAAATAAACCCTCTTGATTTTTACCGGCGTAATCGGCATATCTTTTTTATCGCCGCTTTTATAGGTCGCGACTTTTCCGATCGCGTCAACCGCTTCCTGTCCGAAAATTACCTTGCCAAAAATAGTATAATTATTCGGCAATGGAGTATCCTTTACCATAATGAAAAATTGGCTGCCGTTTGTGTTTGGTCCGGAATTAGCCATAGCCAGCACGCCTTTAACATATCCCTCTTTATACAAAGCAGTGTCCGGATTCAGTTCGTCAATGAATTTATACCCGGGTCCGCCAGTGCCGTTGCCCGAAGGATCCCCGCCCTGAATCATAAATCCGTCAATTACCCTGTGAAAAATCAGACCATTATAAAGCCCTTTGTCTATCAGCCGCATAAAACTCGCCACGGTATAAGGAGCTTCTTTTGGATAAAGCTTTAATTTTATTTTACCTTTGGTGTTTTCAATTACTACAGTTTTTATTTCAGCTTCTGCATTATATTTCAATATCTCTTCTTCTGTTGGCGGCTTAATCTGCAAAGCCGGATCAGTAATGGTGTAGGCGGTTTCCGCAGTAATTTTATTTTCCATATTTTGGTTGTTATTTTGATTGGCTTGATTAGAGTTAGTTTGCCTGCCGGAATCAATTTTGAAAATCAGCCAGCCGACAACGGCCACAATGACTATCACAACGGCAAGCCGCTTGATGTCTTGATTAAAATTGCCTTGATTCTCTTGTGGATTTTGTTCCATAATATTTTTGTTAGCAGTTATTTGATATTAAAAACCTTGTTAAAAATTTTAACTTCTTA
>JAHIHE010000161.1 GCA_018899995.1 Patescibacteria group bacterium
AAGCGTATCAAGAAATTAAAATAGGACTTGCTTTTTAGTGTATTTTGTATTAAGTTATAAATACAATTGCAAAATATAACAATTTATTTAACCTAACCCTTGTCCCGCTTAGGCGGGATTATTTAATATATGGTTGAAAATCCATCTACATAGAAACGGTCTTTTTACCCCGCTTTTTGGCGGGGCTGATCGGTACTATGCAAGTGGTCTTTGCCTGAAAGGGCATTGGGCGATCCGAAAGGGTTGCCGCCGACGGAAGACCTTTTTTGTAAAGAGCTAATTATAAATTTAGTATAAAATTATGGATAACAAAAAACAAAATTTAGAAGTAGAATTCAGAGAAGTAAAATCAGTAAAGGAGTGTTGCGAAATTTATTTTGAGAATTACAATAAAAATTATGGTCACAGAAAAGCTTGGTTATTATTAAGGGAAAAACGATATTGTATAATAAGAGATAAAGATAACGATTTTTATCTTGGTGTGGCTAATATTTTTAAAAATGAAGTTCTAAAATTTTGGGAAGGTAAAGATGAAATAATAGGTTGGAATTTTGAAAATTCTAAAATAAGAAAGAAGAACGGGGGATGGATAGATTTTCAAAATGAAGACGGAGAAACACCAGACAGTAAAGATGTTATTAAAGAATTAGAAAAAAATAATTTAGAGTTGCATGGAAATTATTCATGGTCAAAGATGTTTATGGGCGGTGATATTACCGCAGATATGCGATCTCTTGGCAGAACGGTTGATTTTCTTATTAATGAGATGAAAAGCGTAGAAGAAAGAATTAATGAGACATTAGAATGGGATGGAGAATATAAAATTAGAGGATTAGATAAAAGCAAAGCGACAACATTGCTACATATTTTTAAGCCAACTAATTATGGAGTGTGGAATGGTCCAGTTGAAACTACTTTTAAAATATTAAGTCAAGTAGATGATCTATTTAGAATCAGAGAAGGAAATTTAGGTAGAAAATATTTACTGATTAATAAGCAGCTTAATTATTTGTTGAGTGAACATCCGCAAAAAGGCACAGATGAAGAAGGCCAAGGTTTTAAAAATCTTAGCGATGTTGATATTTTTATGTGGTATGTCTCTATTAACTTTGAATTACAAGACGGAAAAGTATTTTTTAAGAAATATTTAAAAAATAATTCTAAAATTTAAAATATAAAAATTTATGAAAAAACAATTTACAATTTTATTATTTTTGCTACTTTTTTGCCCATCATTTTTTATTACAAAAAATGTTTCTGCCGCATGCAGTAGCCCAGCAGTATAGAGGTTATAAGCAATGTAGTGAAAGTGATCGTTATGCAATAGATAGCTGGTACAATAGTCAAATGGCAGATTTAAGAAGAAGAGGGCTCACTTTTAGTGGCGCAGCAGTTGCATTGCAAAACGAATATCAGTTAAAAATAAATTGGTGTGAAGAAGATAACAACAATTACGCTCAAGCATTAATCGATTATGAAGAGTGTTTAAAACAAGCTGAAGAGCAAAAAGAGCAATGTCTTTCTCTCAGTTGGTCATGTGGTGATTGGGGTACTTGCTCTTCTAATGGCATGAAATATAGAACTTGCAATAAGATTTTAGATTGCGAAGGCGGCGTTTCGTCTCCGGCAACAACTCAATCCTGCACCTACACACCTGCTTGCACAGCAGACACATGGCAATGCGGAAACTGGGGGACTTGCTCACCGCAAGGCGTCCAAACAAGAAATTGCAATAGGACTTATGATTGCCAGTCCGCGGAAACAGCGGCGCCGGCTACATCCCAATATTGCGAAGCTCCAAACCAGCCCAAACAGCAAACACCGCCGGAAGATTTAGGGATTGCTAATCAAGACTCAATAGTAAAAGCCACTGTAAAATTAATTTGTCCGGTAAGCAGCACAATGGCAAGCCAAGGATCAGGCACGGTTATTAATTCAACCGGCTTAATCCTAACTAACAAGCATGTGGTTGACGGCACAGCCGGATGCTGGGTTGGGTTTATAGACGACTATAGCGATGAGCCGTATTTCGGCGACAGGCAAATCGCTGATATTTATAAAGTGTCCAGCGATGCTGACGCGGCGGTTTTAAAATTAAGAAATCCAAACAATAAGACATTGTCTTCAGTCAATATTTCCCAAAGCAATAGTGGCAGTATTAAGCTGGGCGAGATTCTCACTACTTACGGCTATCCGGCAAAATTCGGCACAAAAATAACTTATACCAGCGGCGATTTTAGCGGAGTGGACGGCGATTATTTAAAAACAACCGCTATTATTGAACACGGCAATTCCGGCGGCGGCGCGTATTTAAAAAACGGCGCGTTCATCGGCATCCCGACTGCCGTAGTCAAGGGAAGCTTGAATTCAATGGGTTATTTATTATCAGTAAACAAAGTCAATAGCTGGCTTAATAATTCCATTGCGTATAACTACAATACCAATGATAATAATTATTCCAGAGTTTCAGCTCTGTTAGAGGATATGGATTTAAGCGCGATTAGTTCTTTGGGCTTGTTTGTTGCCGGAGACGAGGAGAATATTACAACCCAGACAGAAAGCCAGAAAGTTATCCAAGAAGAAAAAACCCTAATCACCAAAATAGACAAAAATTTATCAAAAAGAGTTATCGGTAATATTTTACTGCAAGTGGAAAAAA
>JAHIHE010000053.1 GCA_018899995.1 Patescibacteria group bacterium
CTTTATTATATGTTGTTACTCGCGATTTAATTTATAGAATAAAACAAAAAATAAAAGATTTTCAATATATTCATAAAAGCAAATCTTTAAAAGAAAAATTACGCGATATTGAGTTTGTGTATATGCATTCCATTATTTTTGATATAGCGAAATTATTTGGAGCAACAAAGTCTGATAAAATAGGATTGAAACAATTTAAAAACATATCTCCGAAAAAAAGTAAAGATAAATTAACAGAATTAGAAAAATCTTATGGGGATATATTTTTAAAAATATCAAACAATAGAAATAGAATTATAGCTCATATTAATATTAGTAATAAAAATGCTTATTTTAATATGGGGTTTTCTATTGAAGAAATTAATAAAAAGATAGCAGACTGCAAAAATTCCGCATATTTTGATCCCAATGATTCTTTTATAGAAAGATTAAAAAATTTAAAAGCAAAGAATAGAGATAACGAGCGCTATTCGCCAAGCGATTTTTTAATTGATATACCAAGAATCGAAAAATTTCTTAATGAATTTACTTTAATTATCGATGAAGTTAATATTTATTATTGTAAAAAATAATTATAAAAAAGAGTTCCATAAAAATTTAAAAATGTTAAATGGATTTCCCCTCGCCACAGTCTCCCGACCCCGCGCCGCCTAAAGCTTCAGCCGCCTGTTTGCCAAAGCCGTAGCGGCGGAGTGTGGCGGGGCGGAAAAAAATATGATAAAATTTCCAAAAAAATTTAATAAAAAATTAAATATAGGCAGTAATACAGTCTATGTTTTTATAGACGCGTCAAATGTTTGGAATGCCGTGAAGTCCGTAAAAAAGTTTATTGAGTATAAAAATCTTAAAAATTATTTTAGGAAAAATTTTAATGCCGGCAAGGTTGAAATTTTTTATTATGACGCTTACCCAAAAGACGGCACAAGAGATTATGACTTAGACGGGAAACATAGGTTTTTTACTTATCTCAAAAAGGGCCTTGGCTTTACAGTAAGAAAAAAAGAGCTAAAAAGAATTTCTGTTATAAGCGAGAACGGCGAATCTATAATAGAAAAAGGGAATATGGATGTGGAAATGACTATTGACGCGATACACAATATGAGTAAATACGACATAGCCGTTTTATTCAGCGGAGATGCTGATTTTTTGGCGCTGGTAAGCTATATAAGAAATGGCGGTAAAAAAGTTTATATATATTCTTCAAAAGACAATATATCTCGTGAGTTAAAAACTGGCGGCGATGGCTATTGCGACTTAAAAGATATAGATGAGTTTTGGGGCAAATGCTTAAAGCATCGCGCGAAACATTAAAAAACAAAAACCACCCTCGATTAAGAGGATGGCCCTAGGATGTATAACCCTAACAGTTCTATGAGTGGAACTGAAAGACACTTTTATTATAAATCACCTAAATAAATATGTCAATAGTAAATTATCCCCCATGCTTAAAATAACCAGAAAATCCCTTTTATACAAAAGTAGCGTGGAATACGCTGATTATTGCCTTAATCATGTTGAGGGCTGTTCGCACGGCTGTAAATTCCCTTGCTACGCCATGAACATGAAAAAGAGGTGCGGAGTGATAAAAGATTATAACGATTGGATAAAACCCAAAATAGTTGCCAACGCTTTGGAGTTATTAGACAAAGAAATACCAAAATTAAAGCACAAAATAAAAGTTGTCCATCTTTGCTTTACGACAGATCCTTTTATGTATAAGCAAAAAGAAGTTTCTGATTTAACTTTGAAAATTATTGAGCGATTAAACAAAGATAATATTAGATGTACGGTATTAACAAAAGGCATTTATCCAAAAGAGCTTGCTGATACTGAAAAATATGGAAAAAATAATGAATATAGCATAACCTTAGTTTCTTTAAGTAAAAATTTTAAAGAAAATTTTGAGCCGGGAGCCGCTCCTTATGAAAGCAGAATTAAAGCGTTAAGATATTTGCATGATCAAGGCTTAAAAACTTGGGTAAGCATGGAGCCGTATCCAACCCCTAATTTAGAAGAACAAGATTTGTTAAAAATTTTAGAAAAAATCAGTTTCGTGGATAAAATTATTTTCGGTAAACTGAATTATAATGTTAAAGTTTCAAATTATCAAAACAATAAAGAATTTTATTATGAATGCGCGGACACAGTAATTGATTTTTGTGAAAAATACAATATCAAGCATCACATTAAATATGGCACAAAGAAAAAAGATAATAAAAAAACCGAAAGTCTGTTTAGAAAATATCCTGTTATTTCTTCTGTGAATAAAATTAACGTTTGCGGTTTAAATCAGGTTAGATTAAATGTTTAATAATTGAATAAAATAAAAGTACATTCAAAAATCGCCATCCACGGCGGTTTTTGTTATTTACGCCCAAGAATTCAATTTTTTTGACATTATCTATTAATTTTGATAAGGTTTTAGTACTAGACCTGTTGCGTAATAATTTACTACTGCAATTTCCATATTTTGGCCAAATTTCCCAAAAATTTTTTCAGCTTAGCTTAGGCTAAACCTCAAAAATTGTTTGAAAAATTTGACTCAAAATATGA
>JAHIHE010000054.1 GCA_018899995.1 Patescibacteria group bacterium
ATATTCCTCCACCATTGTCAGGCGTCCAGCCAACCGGACAGTTTACCAAGGAGTAATTGGTAAAATTACTATTTTCAACTTTTACATATACAATGTCGTTCCCGCTAGTTTTATTAATAGTGAATGTATATGTTGTGCCAGTTGCTCCTCCTTTTACTAATGTTGGAGCAACCGTTACCGTCGCCGTATGCGCCGCCAAAGCGGGCGAAACGGCAACAAAAAAACCGCTCATCAAAAATGCCGCGGCGAAAATAATACAAAACGACCGTTTTAAGGTTTGATAAACCTTGTCTCTAAAACCATTAGTAGAGAGAGAGAGAGAGAGAGAGATTGCTTTGAGTGCTTTGTTTTGGTTATTCATATTTTTATTTTTGTTATTTGTTAATTATTTATTAAACTCTGCTGCATACAAATTACTTTATCACAATGCTATTTTTTTGTCAAGTATGGCAACCGACCATTGCCATAAAGAATTTTTTAATGATTTATTAAACTCATTATACCTACTCTATCACAACGCTTTTTTTTGTCAATATTTTTTTTTATTTATCGTTAAGGAATTTCAATATTTCTGCGTTAAGTCCGCGTAATTCTGCGAAATTAGTAAAGCCTAATTTAAACCTACCCTATCACAACGCTATTTTTTTGTCAAATGTTTTCGCGCCTCGCAAAAAATCCCATAGAAAATCCCATAAAAAAAATCTTCTAACTTTTCCCACTTATTTCTAATTATTATTAACTGCTATGATGCTCTGTAGCATCATAGCAGTTAACTTTTTTTACATTTTTCACATTATCAATAACATTATCAATAACATTATCAACTTTGAATTACGAAATACCCAAAATCTTCAAAATAGGGTAAAATGATAATGTAAAAGAAGTTTAACAACTTTACACCATTATGAAAACCGCAATTCAGTTATACGACAACCTAAAGCAGGTTGTGAAATTCTTCTACAAACAATTGAAACTTGATAAGTTTGAAAAATCAAAAGGTCGAAAATTAGCCCTCTCATCAATAGTTGAAACAATATCGCCACCAAGAAATCAATCTTTGAAATCTTTAAGCCGAAATGTTCTTACAAAACTTTAGTGGTAAACATAAATCGATTTGCCCATCTGGCTCTACTGGTTCTGGTAACAATTCTGAAAACCAACAGGAGAAACCAGCACTTCATCAAACACACTGATTCAACAGAAATACCTGTCTGCTCTAATCGGAAAGCTAAAAAGCATCAGACAATGAAGGGCTTGGCTAACTGGGGATGGACGGGAAAAGGTTCATTTTTTGGCTTAAAAATGCACATTACAACCGATTTGAATAGGAAATTATTGGCTGTTAAATTCACTTCTGGCAATACTGATGACAGGGAAATCTTTCTCGAATTAAACAAGGATTTACTGGGATTATTTATTGCTGACGCTGGATATGTTTCTAAAAAATTACAACAAGATTTCTATCGGGAAGGCAAAAGAATGCTCCTTGTTAAACCAAGAAAGAATATGAAAAACCCAATGACCAAATTTCAGGAATTCCTTTACGGAACCAGAATGTTAATAGAACTCAATTTCAGAAATCTTAAAATGTTTTACGGCTTGGTAACCAGTTTACCAAGATCAGTGGGCGGATATTTGGCTAACTATATCTATAGCCTGCTGGCTTATCAAATCGCTTAATTATTTCAATTATTCGTTTCAATGTTTGTAAATTGTTTGTAAATTTCACAATTTGTTCGCTATCAACCAAATTTGGAAAATCCAAAGGGATTTTTGAATTGTCCGAATTTAGTTGTTAAATTTGCATTTTGTAATTCAAGGTAATTGTAGAAAAAATCATACTCATTATCAAAATCGGGATATTCTTTTTTTGCAGGTTTCTTCATCTTCGGAGCGATTGCGTGAATATGCGATTGCGCCCATGTAATTCCAAACGCTGTAGGCGATCCATATTTTTCATAGATATGCAAATACTCATTTCTCGCTAAATACTCATTCCTAATTTCCAAATAATCATTTAATTTAATTTTATCCAATCCCAATAAATTTGAAATAATATATTCGTATTCGTTAAAAGGATAAACCGAAATTAAATCCTCAAGACGATTTTTTAATTTATTCCTATTTTCAACCGATAAAGTACCAATTAAATTTTCTAATTTTTTCTTTAAAGTTTCCATAAATTATTTTATCTTTTTAATTCCTTAAATTGTTTTTTAGTTTCATTTGTTTTTGGAATAATCGGAACATCTAATTTTAGCGCAAGATTTATTTCTTGCTCCATCCCTTTTGAAATGCGATCACCAAAAAGCCACAATTCATCAATATACCTGCGATAAAAACATTCTAAATTAACATCGATCCCTAACTCTCTATCTTCTGTAATTTCATCGCCTAAATACTGAATAGAAACAAGATAAGGAACACAAGGTATGATTTGCCTATTATGAATTTTCTTACAAATATCCAAAACTTTTTTAACATTACTTCTAATATCTCCACTGATAGGATGCCCGATAAAAACAACTTTCTTGGTATTTTTATTTTTCATAACGCTAAAACTATTGATTAAATTCGTTAATATATTTTTTTTCTTTTAGCGAGAGGGCAAATTTATCCATAATATAATTATCCAATTGTAAAAAATTATTTTCATCTTTTAATGTTTCATCAACCAGCCTAATAATTTTAGAAAAAGTTTTTTTATCCCAAAGTGGCAAGGGCATTTGCTCGATATGGCTTCGTAAAACCTTTATGCTTGAAAACTTTTTTTGAAATATAAATTGATATAAAGAAGAATTAAACAAAGCAGCAATTACCTTAATCGAATAATCAGCGATTTTAGGAATAACGATATTAGCGCTATTCAAGGTTAGCTTCTGCTGGTCGTCATAAGCAAAAACTAAATATTTTGAAATAAATCTATAGATCAGTTTTTCTTTCGCGCGATATTTTTCTATTGGTGCAACTTGTTGAAATTTTTCAGGTGTAAATTGAATATAACCTAAAGGTTCGCTTAATATAAACTTCTCAACATCTTTTCCTTTATAGATTGGTTCATATCCCTCTTTCGGTTCATTAACAATAAATTGTTTGTTGTTGCCAGTTACAATTCCCAGCGCCCAGTCAGCCTTATTTTCTAATGTTATATGTTTTATTTGATATATTTTATCAATTATTTCAGCGTCAAATCCGCTCACATGAATATCAAAAATAAAATCCTGATTATTCAACCACCTTGCTTGTTCAATATTATACTTTTCTTTTTCTTTGCAAATCTGAATATTTTTGTCTTTCTTTTGGGTCTTTTTTAAATCTAGTCTAATGACTGGAGTAAAAACATTTTTAAAAACCCTGTCAAGATAAACGATTTTTTTAATTTGAGTATTTTTTAATATAATTTCTCTGATGTCTTTATGAGTTTTTACATTCAAAATTGATTCCGGCAAAATAAATGAAATTACCCCGCCATTACGAAGTAAATCAATGCTTTTTTTAATAAAATAAGAAAAAGATTCAGTTGATGTTATTGCGGGATAAAAATTTTTTAACTTTTCAGTGTCTTCTTTTGAAAAATGCACGCCCCAAGGCGGATTTGTCGCTACAACATCAAAATCTCGTATATTTTCATCATTTAGACTAAATAAATCATAATTTCCAATTTCAAAAAGAGTATTTTTGCAAACTATATTCGGAACAAAATTTTGATTCTTGTATTTAATCAAGATATTCAACCTCGCAATTTTTACCGCAATTTCATCAACATCAACTCCGTAAATATTTTTTGGATTATCAATTATATCCGCAAAAGATAATAAAAATTGTCCCGTCCCGCAACACGGATCAAGAACCTTGGAGTCTTTTTTTACATAATCTTTAATTATTTCATTAACAATAATTTCCGGAGTATAATATGAACCATTTTGAGATTTTTTTCCTTCAAGTAATAAAGATTGATAGATGAACCCTAAAATATCCTGCTGTTTGGGAATATTGCAATCTAGTAAAAAAGAAAAGTTTTCTTTTATCTTTCCTTCCTCTATTTTTGATAGCCATGATTTTATCTCTTTTTTTATTTGCTTATTTTGGAAATAAATATTTTGACTATCAAATAAATTTTTAATGCTGATATTGGAAACGATATTTTCTTTTTGCAAAAGATTTAGGACCAAAAGCAAAAGCGATGTGAAAACATCAATTTTATTTTCCTTGATAAAAGTAATAATCTTTGTAATGTCATCAATTCCAATACCTGCTTTTAAATATTCTTCCGGTATAAAAGTTCTTTCTGCTTTTGATTTATTTGCTCGTCCGTTTAGTTTTTCAAGATTGCCATTTTCAATATCCGCTTTTAAATTTTGTATTTCTCTCAACTCTCAAATGGAAATTATATCTGCTATTGTTAAATGTTTTTAAATTTCCGCATTTAACCCAATTTTTAACTGTTGCAGTAGAAATACCCAAAAAAGCAGCAACGTTTTCTATATTTAATACTGCTTCGTTATTACTAACTATTAAATTTTTACTAAAAATTGACATAATCTATTTTATTTATTCTCAAGTTATTTTACCCGCTTTTTTCTCCCGGTGCCATTGCCGCGGAAGATTTTGTCAACGGCGAGCCCAGCTGCGAACGCTCCAAAATTCTTTTTTCCACAAATTCGCGCGGCTTGCCGTATTTGAGCCGCGACAACTCTTTCACGACAAGAGCCACTTCAAGATTTCCTATGGTTGCCGGATAAGATTTTAAATTGAATGGTTTGGAAATAGCGCCGTTAATCATCAATTTTACATAGGCGTTATAATTATCAATACCGGTCAAATCGCGCTCGTTAAATACGGGCGCAAACTGTTTGGCGATGAATTCTGAATCCTCCGCGCCGATTCTGAAGCAGATCATCGTGCCGACATTTCCGAAAACCGAGTCGCGGATTTTTTCCTCCAGCTGCGCTATGAATTGGTGAGCTATGCTTAAATTTAAGCGGTACTTTCTCGCTTCGGAAAGAATCGTCGCGACAGAATCGGTGGTAAAATTATGGAATTCGTCAATGTACAGATAAAAATCCTTTCTCTCTTCTAAGGGAATATCGGTTCTTGACATAGCCGCCATCTGAATTTTTGAAACGATAATCAATCCCAGCAAGCCGCTGTTAACCTCTCCGACTTTTCCTTTGGAAAGATTTACCAGCAAAATTTTTCCCTTGTCCATAATCTCCCGCAAATTAAAGCCGGATTTTTCCTGACCGATAATATTGCGCATCATCGTATTTTCAACAAATCTGCCGACCTTGGAAATCAAATACCCCAGCATTTCCGATTTGTGAAAATCGCTGGTTTTCGCCATTTCTTTTTCCCAAAAAGCGCGCACCACCGGATCCGCCACTTTGCGCAATTTGTATTTTTGAAATTCCATATCGGTAAACATTCTGGGGATCTCCGCTATTGTGCCCGGATATTCTTTATCAGCCATCAAAGTAAGCATCACATTTCTCATATTGTGCTCAAACATCGGACCGATCATTTCCGGCGGAAATAATTTATAAAAAATCGCTATCATTTCCTGCACCGCGAAGTCCTTTTGTTCTTCGGTATCCACCTCAAGCATATTGAGCCCGACCGGGCGCGTTGCGTCGGAAGGATCAAAAACCACAACTTCTTCCGCACGGTTTTCGGGAATCGCGGTCAAAACATCGTCAATCAAATCGCCATGCGGATCAATCACGCACACTCCCTCGCCGGCCGCGATGTCTCTTTTAATCATCTCTCCCAAAAAAGTTGATTTTCCGGTGCCAGTTTGTCCTATTGTATAAAGATGCCTGCGGCGGTCTTCTTTGGCGATTTTCACGACGGTTGTTTCGCCGCGATAAGCGTTGTAGCCCAAAATTAATCCTTCGGAGCCGATGTTGGCCGGCGCCGGAGCGTTTTTAGCGTGCAGCCATTTGACTTTCGGGGTTTCAAGCACCACGGTTGGGAAATGAAAAATGCTGGCAAGCTCTTCGGTATTTAGAATCATCGCGTATTTTTTTTCAAAATTGCGAAAAATAAAATCATAACTGATTTTTTTAAAATCCTTCCCAAACTTAATCGCCCTAAAACTGTTGAAATTCGGCGAATTAAATTGGCTGAAAGAACTTTCTATTTGGTCGGCTATATTTTCCGCTTTTTCCTTGGTCGGCGCCGAAGCGACAATCCTTACATTAACTTCAAATCCTGTTTTGTTGGCTTTTCCTTCAATCAGTTTTATCGCTTCTTCGTCAAGCGGCGAAAGCTTTATCGGCTCTTTTTGCATCGGCCTGCCCTCTTTGTCTTTTTTAATTTTTGACTGGAAAAATTTTGAAATTTTTGCCATTAAATTCTGGCTGTAAATCGCTTTTTGCAATCCCTCTTCCTGAATTTGGCGGGTAAAAGTAAAGCTCTGGGTCCGCCACCGCTTTAAAGAAGGCCGAATCATAATCTGAATCGCCGCGCCTTCGCCTATGGGCAGCTTGCTCAAAGTGTTGGTAATATTGTTTAACGGATCAAAATCAAGATTCTGATAAGTGCGCACGGGGAAAATAAAATTTTTATTTAAAACGATCGTCCTTCCCGCAACAATTGAGCCGGGAGAAAAAATATTATAATCTTCCACTCGTTCAATCTGCGCGGCGTAATAAAAACTGTGAATTTGTTTTTCTATTAATTTTTCAAACTTTCTGGGCGCGACGATATAGAAGCCGATTTCTTGGCCGGCGGCCTCCACCGCGATTTCAAAAGAAAAATAAAGTCGGCCGTATAAAATCCGATTAATCAACCCTTCGTCCAGTCGCGATAAAGTGGCATAGAGTTGTTCCATCACCGCGATCAGCTCTTTCTCGTTTTTTTCCTTTTCTTTGGTTTCTTCCTTGATTTCACGCGGCAAGGTCACGGAAAAAAGCGCCATATTGAGCGAGCGGTTAAGCTTCCCTCGAGAGGATAAATAACTAAAAATCGCCAGCGCTATTATCGCGGCTGCAAAAAAAATCGCCAAAAGATCAAGTATGGAAAAATCAACCACATAATTTAAAAACTCAAATGCCATAGGCGGAGATTATTTAATGGGCTTAATTTTTTTCTGCTTTACCAATTGGTCATAAAGTTCATTCACTAAAGTATCGTGAAACCTATCCAGCAAATACGGATTATTCAGGTCGCGCGCGCTTTTTACAGCTTGATAAATCCCTTTATTAAAGGCCATGCTTACCAAAACGGCAACATGGTGGGAAATATCAGGGTCTTTTGCCTTGCCGGCGGTTTTTTTTGTTTTTAACTGGGCTTGCGCAGCTTGTCTGCGAACAAGCGGTTTTTCTTCCATGGCCGCTGGCTGCTGTTTTTCCTTTTGCTGTTCCAGCTCTTTCTCTTTTTCGCGCGTCTCTTTGATTTTTTCGTATTCTTCTTGTTCCTTGGAAATTTTTTCTCTGATGCGCAAAATTTCTTCTTTCAAAAAAGGGGCTTCCAAGGCCGATTTCAATTCTCCTTCTTTTATTTCCAGAAGATTTTTTAATTGATCTATTTCTCCGCGCAATTTTGATTCGTTTTTTTCAAACCCAAAATTTTCTTTCCTGCTTTTGGAAGTGTTTAGGGGCATAAAATTACGATTTTCAATTTCTAAATAATTTTGAGACACAAATTACAGTCCTGAGTACTCGGAACAAATTACAAACAAATTTCAAAATACAAACAATCTATAAATTATTTTTCCAACCCCGTGTGTTCACCACCCTTTACCCCGCCAAGTTCTTGATCTTTTTCAGTAAACTTATCGCGCGATGCTCCGCTAAATTTATTATCGTTTTCAGAAGAATTATCATTCAGCGCTTCATTTGATATTCTGCGCCTTGATGCTTCGTCTGATATTCTGCGCTTTAATATTTCATATCTTGATGGTTCGGGCGGTATTTCAGGTTTCGGTAAACCGCCTTTGACTGGAATAAAAATATTCTCAGTTCCGTTCTTTATTTGTTTCAAACGGCGCATATGCTCCCATTCTTTTTTCACATTCAGTTTTGTAAGACCTCTGTCACTTTCTTCATTAAGTTTTAGAAAACGCTTTGTAGCACGATATTTCTCATGCAAAGATAAATCAGAACCCTCAATAACTCTTTTTATATCCCTCATCCCTTTTTCACCCGGAACGGTATGACCCCTTGAACCAAAAATATTTTTAATCATATTTTTTAATTTTAATTATTAATTATCCACATTTGCTTATTTGCGCTTAATGCGGAAAGTAAGAAAATGTGCTATAATCATACCATAAATCAACTAATAACACAACAATAATGGTTAACGGAATAATTGAGTTTTGCAAACGGCATAAAACACTTTTGACCATAATAGCGGTTTTATCAATCGCGATATTTTTCCGTTTTTGGCAGATTAAAGCGCTACCTGGCGGCCTTTTTCCCGATGAAGCCGCCAACGGACTGGATGTCAACAGTATTTTGAAAGGAGACCGTTCGCCGTTTTTTGAGCGGGGAAACGGCCGCGAAGGGTTGTTTTTCTATCTTTTGGCCGCATCCGTAGAGTTTTTCGGCAGGGGCCCGTGGCAACACCATATTGTTTCCGCTTCAATCGGAGTATTAGAAGTATTGGCAACATTCTTTTTAACAAGAAGATTGTTCAATCTGCCAACAGCGGCATTGGCGGGTTTTTTTATGGCGACTTCTGCATGGCATATCGTCCTTTCGCGCACCGCTTTTCGCGCCATAATGATTCCTCTTTTTACGACTTTGGTTTTTTACTTCATTATAAAATTTATCCAAGGCAAAGATAACCGCCAGAAAATTTATTCAGCGATCTTTGCCGGAGCTTTTTTCGCGCTCGGCTTTTATACCTACATCGCCTACAGGATGATGATTTTTATTGTTTTTGCGCTGGCCGCGGCGTTTATTTATGCTAAATTAAAAGGGTATAAAGTTTCTGAAATATTCGCGCCGTATAAAAAATATATTGCTGTTGCCGCCATAAGCGCTTTAATTGTGATTTCGCCTCTTGCTTATTACTTTAAAACCCACCCCGGCTCGTTTGTCGGCCGGTCCGGACAGGTTTCAATTTTTTCTCCGGCTTTAAATAAAGGGGACATTGTTGGAACTTTTTTAGAAGTCGCTAAGAAAACCGCCTTTTCTTTTTTCACCGAAGGCGACTTGAATTGGCGGCACAATGTTTCCGGCGAGCCGTTTTTGCCGGCGCTTGTAAGCCCTTTCTTTTTAATCGGCCTGCTCTACGCTTTTTGGAGATCCCTGCGATATGTTTTTAACCGAACCGATTTTGGCGACGGAAAATATCTGATTCTCACGACATGGTTTTTTGCGATGATGGTGCCGGAAATCACCACGGCCGAAGGCATCCCTCACGGCTTGCGCCTGATAGGCGTCATACCCGCGGTATTTGTTTTTCCGGCAATCGCCTTGGGGAAAATCATGTCTTATTCTTGGAAAATGTTTAAAGAAAATTTTATCGCTAAAAAATTGCTGATTTTGGCGCTTGGGATTTATTCTGTTCTAATCTTTATAAATTCATACAATCTGTATTTCAATCACTATGCAAATTCTCCCGAGTCCTATTATTCCTATCGCTCGGATTTAACAATAGTGAGTGATTATCTGAACCGGCGAAATAATAAAGAAAAAACTTATTTGTCGCTTGACAAGTTTTCCGAGCAAACCGCGCTTTATTTGACAACTGAAACAAATAATCCTTATCGCCTCGTGACACCTGAGAAGTCCTACGAAGTGAAATTAAAATCCGGCGATCAGATAATTTTTACTCAATCAACGCTTTTTGATATTGTCAAATTCCGCCAATACCATTTGGGAGCAAAATTGGTTTATGAAGAAAAAAATAAGTTTGGACAAACGATAATGAAAGTGTTTGAGGAATAGTTTTTAAAAAACCAAAACGCAAAAACCAAATACCAAAAACACAAACCAAAATTTAAAAATAATTAAATTACTTGTCTGAAAGTTTTTAATCTGTGGTTTTGATTTTTGGTCTTTGGTCTTTGGTTTGAATAATCATATGAAGTTTTTGCCAAAAACAAATTTACTGTTAGTTATAATCATAATCGCTGGTGCGTTTTTGCGATTATACAACCTCACTGCCATCTCTCTCTGGCACGACGAAGCGTTTTCCGCTCTTTTGATTCGCTATCCGTTCTGGGAAATGATGCAAAGAATCGCGCTTGATGTTCATCCGCCGTTTTACTATTTGATTTTGCGGCTTTGGGATTTTGTTTTTGGCGACTCTCTTTTTTCTTTAAGATTATTCTCCGCGTTCTGGGGAATTCTTGCCGTTTACTTTGTTTATCTTTTTATAAAAACGGCGTTTAAAAACGAGCGGCTCGCGCTGGTTTCGGCCGCCTTAATCGCGATTAACCCTTTTCAAATCCAATACGCGACCGAGGCAAGAATGTACACCCTCGGCGTTTTTTTAATCGTCCTTTCTTCTTATTTTTTGGTAAAATCTCTTGAGTCCAAATCGTACCGATGGTGGATTCTTTACGGCATCAGCGCGGCTTTGGCAATTCATACTCATTATTACCTGATTTTCTCGGTAGCGGCGCAGGCAATATTCATCGCTTTAGTTGTCGTTAAAAATTATAAATCTATTCCACTTGGAAACCAGGTTTCCAAGTATACTTGGAAACCTGGTTTCCAAGTATTTACAGGCGCGGTCGTTGCTTACATAACGGCTTTTCTGATATTTTTACCTTGGCTTAAAATATTCTTAAGGCAATTGAGCCAGGTGGAGCAAAATTACTGGATACCGAAAATGACCGCTTCCTCCATTCCCAATACTTTATGGAAAATGCTTGCCGGAAGCAATATAGAGGTCAACAATTTAACATTGGCGATGGTCGCCATAATATTTTTACTCGTTTTTTACGCGGCCGTTAAACGCCAGCAAAACAATTATAAATGGCTTATTGTTTTTTCGTTTATCATTCCTTTTGCTTTGGCGATAATTCTTTCTTTTAAAAGATCCCTTTATTTGGACCGTTATTTTGTTTTTGCCGGATTGTTTTATCTCATAATTTTTGCGGTGTTTATTGAAAGTATTAAAAACAGGATATTAAAAAGCGTGTTGATTGCGTTATTTATTGCCGGAAGTTTATTTTTATTTTATGAAAATTGGAGAATTATCGGCCGCGAAAACAAACCCGGAACGGAAGGCGCTTCGGCATATATATTAAAACAAAATCTGCCGCAGGATAAACTATATATCGCCTCTTCATTTGTTTATTTTACTTATAAATATTATGCTTATCAAAATTATTTTTACGGCGCGGGCTACCCAGCTGACTTCAGTCCCGGTACCTTAAAAACCGAAGACAACATCATTGAGGGATACCGTATTTACCCGGAATATCTGACTCCCTTGCTGTACACTCCCGGTGTAACGAAAATAAGCCAGCTTCCTCATTTTTCCGGCACGGCCCTGCTCAATAACAGCGATTTGCTTAATGATTTCAGCCGCAATGTAAAACCCGACGACACAATTTGGGTTCTTTGGACAACCGGATTCGGCGGCTCAAAACCCGAAATTCCAACAAACTGGAAGCAAATAGACGAGGCCGGATTTGAAGATGTTTTTGGCTACCGAGGATGGATAGTCGTGACGAAATATAAAGTACTATAATATTTGATGTATAAACGGTCTTCTGCAAAAGCAGAGAAAAAGGATTACTGCCCCGCACTTTGCCCCAAAAGCCAAAGAGTGATATAATATAGGCAGGCAAATTTCTAATTTCTAAACAAATCACAAGTTCCAAATATCAAAACACAGACAAACTTAAGGTTTGTGATTTAAGATTTATGATTTAGGTATTGTTTAGGATTTCGTGTTTAGGATTTCGGATTTTTAAAAAATAATTATGGCTTTAAAAATTTCCTTCGCCGTCAACAAATTCTTTTTAGCGCTCGCAGTTTTCGGCTTTTTGGCTCTCGCCGCTTCCGCTCTGGCTGCTTCAGGCGATTATGTGCCCTTGGTCAAAATTCCCGGCATCAATCCGAACGTGGGGCTTACCGCTTATCTTTCCGGGCTTTACAGTTTCCTTATTTCCGTTGTTAGCATTTTTGCCCTGGTAATGATAGTCTACGGCGGTATGCGGTATATCACTTCCGCGGGTATGGTAGTCAACAATGGTATTATGATGATATTTTACTCTTGTTTTTCTGCTTGTCAATCAATTTTTGCCTCCAAAGCAAAAGCATGGTGGAAAAACTTATCCCCTAAAGCGTTTTGACAAAAGCTTTTTTTATGGTAAGATTTAACCCAACAGGAGGAAGATAAAAAAAAATAGCCCCGCGATAAGCTCGGGGCAAGCACACTAAAACAAAAAACGCGGAATCAAAAAGATTCCGACGGTATAGAATTGTGAACAAGATTATTTAGGTGGAGGAAATTATGCCAAAAAGCATAATCCTTTCAAAAACGGATAGAACAGGGAATACAAACAAATCAGAGGTGATTTGAAATGAGTGGAAAAAGAATGAATGCATTGGCAATTATGGGATTGCTAATTGTGGCAATATTTGCCATGGCAGCGCCGGCGGAAGCAAGGTTTGCACCGCCAGGTAATCAATACGATCGGCAGGCAATGGTTGGAGAGGCAACATACGCTATAATGGGACCTTATTATGGTCCACCCTACGGTACAGGTAAGTGGAACTATATGGCTAGTGACTTAACATCGCAACGAGCCGTAGTAAACATTATGGGCGGTATTGGAACCAATGCAGGATGGACAGCTGATGGAGTTATAAGCGGACATCCGGAATACGGATTTATAGACGGTGTTGGCAGAGGCGGTCAATGCCTATTCTTTGTCAATCTACTGCTTTATAGATCTGAGGCCGACAGAACCGGCAATTTAAACAACTGGAATTTTATAGAAAGCCATTCAACCTCAATAGATAACGCAAGAGGAGGAGACTTAGTCTTCAGACCAAGAACTCTTGGTAAGCATATAGCTGTAGTATATGCAAGGAGTGGAGATTCTATATCTGTAATTGAATCAAATTATCAGCAACCAGAAAAAATCGCACTGCGATCTACAACTGTTTCCAGCTTAAAAGCCCAAGGCTATAAAGTTTACACAGGCGTAGACTACTATTACAGCTAAGTAGCGCAAATGAATAACTAAAAAGGGTAGAATTTTCTACCCTTTTTTTATTTGGAAACCCAATCATACTGGAATTAACTACTAAAATAAAAAGAAGAAATAATATTATCAAATACAGGTTTGTCACCGAGCCTTCTATTTTCAAATATTTCATCGTACCAAGTATCATTAAATTCAATGACATAATTATTTCTTAAAATTATTACTATGTAAGCATCCGAACGGGTGGTATGTGAATCTGTAATTTTATTTGCAATTTTACCTCCATAAGCATCAGCTTTATTAATCTCTAAATATCCAAGAGAAGCATTAAAAGATCTATCAATGTCAGGGAATTCTTTATAAAAAGCTTCTTCGGAAGTTTTATAATTATTTATATTTTTTTTAGCCACAATGTGCAAGGTTGGAACATCTCCTGAATTGCATGTATCTAGAGAACCAAAAGGACGTATACCAAGATATAATTCTATTCCTTCCTTTTTTTTAGAATCAGTTAATTCGTTGCAAATATTCACATACTCCGGATACTTAAAACTAAAACCGAATTCATTATTTTGGTATTCTTTCCAATTAAAAGTCACTAAATTTTGTAAATTTTGTAAATTTTTATTTTGACTAATTTGTTCTTTTTTGATGTCTGAATTTTGCTTGCTTAAATTAGAATACAGAAAGATATTGCTAATAAGCAGGATAATAATAGTGGGAATTAAAAGATAATTTAGTTTGTTCATTTTATAAAAGTTATTTGTTTAATAACCCCAGTTTACCACCAAAACCGCCCACAGTCAATTTTTTTGCTTAACTCGGTAAAATATGGTAAAATAATGCAAGTTCATAAAGTTTGTAAAGTCAAAAAATAATTTTACGACATCGCAAGTCGTAAATAAGTTTGTCGGCTTAATCCTCGCTCTTGGTTCCTGGCTGATTTTAAACGAAATCAATCCGGATATTCTGGTTCTAAAAAAGCCCGGACAAATCGGAGGCATAAGCGGGAAGTATGTGTATAATCAACCTTCGTTCGCAAGGTGTTTTAGCAATATTGACGACTCGGGTTATGGCACCGAGGCAAATCCTTGCAAATGTTTGGACGGCACAGAACAATATTCCACTAAGACAAGAGCGAATTTAACACTGTTGTTGTCGCCAACAAGCCCCCCTCCTTCTGCGCCAACAGGAAGCATAACAGCATCGGGAAAATTGACTGATAATAAAGGAAATGGAATAAGCGGAAAAACAATAAAAATAAATCGGGTTAACGCCAATACTCCCCCTCTTGACGCTTCCAGTACTTTTACAACCACAACAGCTACTGATGGGGGCTTTACTCTCACATCGCCCGTGCCTTGTTCGGATACAGCC
>JAHIHE010000055.1 GCA_018899995.1 Patescibacteria group bacterium
AAATCTTTTTCACTAAACTCGTTCTCGCATAAAAGGCACGACTTGTCGATCCGTGTCCGGCGCCTTTTGTCCTCGCTTGTATCCATTTACCGTCTTTGCCTGTCAGACTTTCAAAGCCGTGTTTTATCAATTTTTCTCGGATAAAATCATAATCAGCTTTTATTTCCTTGATCAATTCATCGTCTTCGGCAAAATCTAAACTCGCCACTTTTATTAATTCCGCCGCTTCTGAATTTTTACCGTTCCATTTCACCGCACAAAAAACAATGGTTTTAAGTTTTGCCCAGCAATGACTTTCAAAAAACGAATGGGCTATCGTAACCATAGCTGAAATTCTGGATAGGTCGCTTGGTCATAAAAATCTAAGTATTTATCATCTTCCCACACGAGCTCGGTAAAATTTTTGTAGTCCTCGCTGTACCCTTTACACATCACCAATGCGCGACGAAAAGGATTGAGCCGTAAAATCAGTTTTGCAAAAAATGGCGAGAGCGGTATTTCCATACTAAAAAGTAAGATTATTTTCCACGCTTACAATTTCAAAAGTTTTTGTGTGCCAATCCGATAATTTGTCGTAGTCCATAAATTGGACTCGTTGTTTTATCGGCACAAATGCATTAAGCGCGAGTTTCCCAACATACTCTTCTTTTCTTGCCCTGTCTGCGACAATAAAAAAATTGGCGTTGAAATCTTGTAGCTCAATGAATTTCAACAGTGAATTTTGAATGTCCGTTGAGTGCTCAACCTCGAAAAGTACACTCGGCATTTTCCTGACATTGAACCAGCAGACATCAATAGTTTTCGCTTTTCTTATAATATGGTCGTAGCCAAATTGATAGAAACTTTCTTGCGAGCTAACTTCACCCAATGTTTTGCCAAGAAACTTTTTGTTTTTGTCCTGACTTGGCACAAAAGTCCCGTATTTCTTCAAGTTGCCTATTTCCACTAATAGCCCCTGATAGTAGCTGTGATTAAATAATTCTTGCTCAGACTTCGGAACTATATCTGTTGGGAAAATCTCTGGCGGCAATTTATCTTTATGCGAAAGCAATGCCCAAAGTCCGGGTTTTATCTTGAAGAAGAATCTTTCGTCTTGAACGATGCGGCGAATACTCGCAAAAGGGGTTTTCGTTTTCCATTCGACGCCGGTTACTTTCAAAACCTCCTGATTGAGATAACCAAGCGTCGCAAACCCTCCATTTTGTTCCATTGTTTTTATTACTGCTTCGTGTTGCCTCATATTATTCAAGATGAAATTCAAAATCTTTTTTCAGTCCGTTGCTTTTGTCCCACTCGCCCTTATTGACACTCACTCTCCGTCCAGCATGAACAGTAAAACCGCCGTTTGAGAGTAGATAAGGCGGATCAGCAAAAACCATATCAACCGAATTTTCTGGAAGTTCGGCGAGAATATCCAAGCAGTTTGCTTGATAAAGTTTAAATCTTGGTTTTTCGTAATATGGTTTTTGCATAATTATTTAAACAAATCAGCTACTGAAACATTGAGAGCTTTCGCTATTTTCTTGAGAGTATCAAGCGTTGGATTCTGGTTTTTACCAGCTTCTATTTTGATAATTGTATTATTGGCGACACCCGCCCGCCGGCAGGCAGGTCGGCCAATCTCGCCAATTTCTCTCGCAAAAGCCATTTGGCTTCCCTAAGTTATTTACAATTTTGTGCCTCCGACTGGATTTGCCAGCCTACGGCTGGTCCGCCTTGGGCGGAAACCGAAAGTTTGAAATTTTGTGGGCGAGGAGAGATTTGAACTCTCAAGGCTGAAAGCCATACGCTCCTGAAGCGTACGTGTATACCAATTCCACCACTCGCCCCCAGCATTTTTATATTTATTTTTTCCAAACCCTTTTGGTCTCAAGATACCAATTTGAAATGTCGTTGAAGCGATCCGCGGAAAGAGTAACGATTTTTTCTTCCACCCCCTTGAGGTTGTTCGCGGCCGAATAATTTAAATAAGGGCTGAAAAGGAAAATCGCCGGCGCGTCGTCAACCACATCAGCCTGGAACTTGGCCAAGAGCGCGTTTTTTTTATCTTGGTCAAATGTTTGGCGCAGGTCCTCCAGCTCTTTATCAACATTTTTATTTGAATAAACGGCCAAATTCAGCCCGGGATCTTTTATACTGGAAGAATGCCAGAAGATATACGGGTCCGGATTAAGATTTATTATTTCTCCAAAAAGCAGGGCTTCGTAGTCGCGTTCTTTGATAGCCGACTGAATTTCAGCCGGGTTTAAAAAATTTAAATTTACCTTGATTCCGCCTTTTTGCCACTGGTTTTGCAAAACTTCGGCGAGTTTTTTGAATTCAGGAGAGTCGCCGGTTGTAAGCGTGAACTCCAAAGGGATTTTTTCTTTTACCACCTCGCTTGTTTTCCCGGTTTTTCTGTCCCGGATCTTTTCTTTTATTTCTTTTATCAGCCAAGAATCGCTGTCCGCTTTCCAGCCCGAATTGGCTAAAATCGTGTTCGCGTAGGGCTGGTCAAAGTTGTAAATTTTTGTCTGAAAAGACGATTCTTTCAGCGCGGGCGGTATGGGGGTCTCAACTTTTTGCCCGTTGCCTTTTAAAAATTCGTCCACTAATTTATTTTTATCAGTGAGATAGTTAAGCGCGATACGGATGTTTTTGTCGGCCAGGATTTTTGATTCCTCGGGGTTTAAAAATACGGCGAAATAGCGGGGCGTTTTGAAAGCATAGCTTCTTAAATCCGCGCGCTTTAGCTGGCTTGCCCCTTTGGTGCTTAAATAAGAAGTGCTGTCAACCTGATTTTTTTCCAGCGCGTCGGCCAGGGACTCTTCGTTGTTAAAGAACTTAAAAACAATTTTTTCAATGAAAGGCGGCCTATTGTAGTACTTGTTATTTGCCGTAAGCCTCAGCGAAATAATTTTTCCGCTTTTGTCTTTCTCAATTGAATCAAATTCATACGGTCCGGACCCGACCGGCTTGGTGTTATATTGGGCCAAAGGAGTATTTTCCGCGCTTATTGCCTGCCAGATGTGAGCGGGCAGAATCCCAAAAGTTAGGTTTTGCAAAAACGGCTCGTAAGGCGATTTAAGCGAGAATCTCAATTCATAATCGCCGGTTTTTTCAACTTCAATGCCGCTTAGATTGGCGCGAAGAGGGCTTTTATAAGCGGGGTTTTGTATCGCTTTGACCGTAAATAAAACATCTTCCGCGGTAAGCGGCTTGCCGTCATGCCAGCGGATATTGTTTTTTATTTTTATAGTGTATGTTTTTTTGTCGTCGGAGAGCGTGTAGCTTTCTGCTGCGTCGCTTACAAGTTCTCCGGCGCTGTTGAAAGCAAATAGAGAAGAAAAAACAAGTTTTACCAAGTCCAAATCCGCCTCGTTGGTTTGGGCAAGAATCGGATTTATGTAGCGAGGGTTTCCGATTACGCCTTCGGTCAAAACGCCTCCCTTGGCGGGAGCAACGACGGTGTGCCTGACCCAAAAATTATAAGAAAGAATCGTTCCCGAAATAAAAATTATCGCCAAAAGAAAAAAAACAATTGCTTTTTCCGTCCGGCCAAGCGCGCGAAAAGCATTGGCAAACAGCGCCCGAACCATAACCGCTTTTGCTTTCGGGGTATTTTTTTGCGTCAAACTTTTTAAATTCGTTAAAAAGTTTTTTATCCGCACTCGCAAAAGACCGCGTTTTGTCTCTGTTGGTTGGCCCCCTATTTCCTTTTGCTTCGACGGATTTCGCTTCGCAGAATAACTTCTGGATATGATAGATATAAAGTTGCGGAGCTTAATTTTTTCAAAAATACGAAAGATACCTATATGTTTTACTTTACTATTTATGGTGAGTTTCTATCATACTATTAAATTCAGAAAAGCCAGAATGATAAAAGCGGCAGCGAGTATTATGGTAAAAATGAAAATTATTTTTTCCGCGCCCCTTTTGGTAAAATAAATATTTCCTTCTCCGCCAAAAGTTGACCCAAGCCCGGCGCCGCGCGCCTGGAGCAGAATTAATGCGACAAGAAGAACTGAAACGGCTATTTGCGCTATTTCGAGATATTTTGTCATGAATAAAAAACTAATTAACGCGAATTTATAACGAATAAACACTAATTACAAACTGATTCGCGACAGGTGTTAATTAGTTAAATATCCGCATTAATCCGTATTATTTTTTAAATATTGAAAAAACCGTATTAACGGCGCCGACAAGAATAGTTCCCCAGAAAAGAGGCGCAACGCCGCTTATCTTAAGTTCGGGGGTATAGTAATCAACGGCATAGAGCATTATCATATTGATTACCACGATAAATAAACCGAAGGTCAAAAATATTATCGGTCCGGCGATTAATTTCAAGACCGGCTTCAGAAAAAAATTCGCCAAAGTCAGAAGGAACGAAACCCACGCCAGCGAAACCAAGTCGCCCGAGAATACAAATCCCGGAATAAAATAAGAAGCCGTCTTAATGGCGATCGCATTGACCAATATTTGATAAACAAAACGCATACAGCTTTTTTAAGCCCAGCTAAGTTTCGCAAGACGAAATTTAGGCGGGATTAAACCTTAAAACCATATTAACATAAGATTAGCGGCTTGTCAATTCGCAGAGTGGGGCTAAAAGGTGAGACCTTGACCCCGTTAGAAGTCTTTAAATTATTCTCACTATTAAATCTGACCGTAAGGCGAAGCCACATTAGAAAATCTATAAACATTGGAGATAAGGACACAAATGTATGCTTTTATAGATTTTCTAACGGGACGAAGCCGCTCCGCTTGACGACCTAGATATTTGAAAATTCTGGTCTGGACTTCTAACGGGGTTGACTTCCCTATTTTTTTAAACTATAATAAATCAACTTTATTATTTTTTCAAAACTTTATTTTTCATGAAACAAGTAATCAAAATTCAGGGCGCGCGCACGCATAATTTAAAAAATATTTCTCTGGAAATTCCCAGAAATAAGCTGGTGGTTTTAACCGGCCTTTCCGGCTCGGGTAAATCGTCGCTTGCTTTTGACACCATTTACGCCGAAGCCCAGAGGCGATATCTTGAAAATTTATCCGGCGATCTGGGAAAAATGGCGAATTTCAAAAGCTCCGCAGAAGTTGACGGGATTGAGGGCTTGAGTCCGGCAATCGCCATTGACCAGAAAAATATCATCCGCACGCCGCGCTCCACCGTCGGGACGATGACCGAGATTTATGATTATTTGCGGCTGCTTTTTTCAAAAATCGGAACTCCGCATTGCCCGGAATGCGCAGTGCCGCTTATTAAATTCAGTCCGCCGGAGATTTTTAACGAGATTATAAAAATTAAAAAAAACAATCCGGAAAAAATTTTAATTCTTTCGCCGATAAGCCAAAAACCCTTTGCGGTGAATAGAATTGAACCGTACAATCAGTTTTTAGCAGAAGCGAAATCAGAGGGCTTTTCAAAGATTAAAATCGCAGAAAATATTTATCCAATAGATGAATTTTTAAAAAACGGTTCAATTCCATTCACCGTAAACGGTTCAATTCCATTCACCGTAAATAGCGCGGCTGACCCGCCTAACTTTTTGCCAAACTCGGAAAAAGTTGGGCGGGTTGATGAAAAAACAAGCTCCGTTAGAAATGCAATTTCTAATGGAGCAAGCCCTTATCTGTTGATTGGGGAAATTTTTGCCTTTGACACTATTGAAAACCCGGAAGAGAAAGCGCATCTTAAAGAGATGATTAATTCCGCCTTAAAATACGGCCGGGGGAAAGCGGTTATTCATTGCAATGGGAAAAATTTTATCTTTACCGTTCGGTATTCTTGCTCGCGATGCGATTTTGTCTCTGAAAACCTGTCCCCAAAACTTTTTTCTTTTAATCACCCTCTCGGAGCCTGCCCGACTTGCACCGGATTGGGGCTTGTTTTGAAAATTTCGCCTGATCTGATAATTCCCAACAAAAAGCTTACTTTGGCTGAAGGCGCGATAAAGCCCTGGATGAGCTCGTGGATTTCCTGGGCCGATAATTTTCATATTCTGAAATCAATTTCGGAAAAATTTAATTTCTCCGTGGATGTTCCGATTTCAAATTTAAAGAGGGAAGCGATGGATATAATTATGCGCGGCGAAAAAAATGGCGGCTGGAAAGGCGTTGCGCCAGCCCTTGAGGAAAAATACCGCGAGACGAATTCGGAGTTCGTAAAATCCGAAATAGAGCAGTATATGGTGAAAAGATTATGCCCGGCATGTTTGGGCAAGCGCCTGAACAGCCGCGCCTTGAGCGTTAAAATCGCGGGAAAATCAATCAACGACTTTGTTCAGACGCCGATTAAGGAGCTATATATCCGTTTCAAAAATCACCCCAAGCATTCTAAAAGCAAAAAAGCCGATTATCCCGCGCTACGCCGAAGGCTTCGGCAAGGCGAGCCAGACGGGTTTGCCGACTCTCGGACCCGCCTAGACTCGGCGAGGCTGGTTACCGTCCCGATTGTCAAAGAGATTGTTTCCCGGCTGGAAATAATTTCCAAAATTAATCTGGGGTATTTGACGCTTAGCCGGTCTTCGGACACTTTGAGCGCCGGAGAAGTGGAAAGATTGCGGCTGGCGGCGCAAATAAGCGCTTCGCTTTCCGGAATTTTATATGTCTTGGACGAGCCGTCCATCGGCTTGCATCCGCGGGACAATGAAAAAATCATTAAAATGCTTTTGCGCCTGCGCGACCTGGACAATTCTGTTTTGGTCGTGGAGCACGAAGAGGCGTTTATCAGAGCCGCTGATTTTGTCGTGGATATCGGCCCAGGCGCGGGAAAATTTGGAGGCGAAGTGGTTGCCATCGGAAAATTGAAAGATATAGTAAAAAGCAGAGGCTTTACCGGCGCTTATCTTTCCGGAAAATTAAAAATTACCCGCGAAAAGAAAAAAGTTGACCCCAAATCGGGGAAAAACGGCTTCTTGGAAATTTTCGGCGCTTCGGAATTCAACCTCAAAAACATAGATGTAAAAATTCCAATTGCGAAGCTGGTGTGTCTTACCGGCGTCTCGGGTTCCGGAAAAAGCACGCTTTTGGACGACATTTTGGGAAGATATTTAAGCAAATATTTTTACGGAGCCAAGGCCGAAGCGGGCAAGCACAAAAAAATCAGCGGAGTGGAAAATTTCAAAAAAGTCATACGCATTGACCAAAGCCCCATCGGCCGGACTCCGCGTTCCAACGCCGCGACTTACACCGGGCTTTTTAACCATATTCGGGAAATATTTACCGCCACGAAAGAAGCGAAAAAACAGGGCTACAGATCCGGGCATTTCAGCTTTAATGTGAAAGGCGGAAGGTGCGAGTCATGCAAGGGAGACGGAATGAAAAAAATTGAAATGTATTTTTTATCCGATGTTTATTTGCCCTGCGAAGAATGCGGCGGAGCGCGCTACAATGAAGACACGCTGAAAGTCAAATACCGGGAAAAAAATATCGCGGAAATTCTTGATCTGTCCGCGGAAGAAGCGCTGAAGTTTTTTTCCGGCTCCGGGGATCAGGCGCTTCTAAACCAACTAGCGATGCTTCTAAAAGTGGGGCTGGGATATTTGCGGCTTGGCCAGCCCGCGACAAATCTTTCCGG
Organism: Patescibacteria group bacterium; assembly: GCA_018899995.1. Lineage (GTDB taxonomy): Bacteria > Patescibacteriota > Minisyncoccia > JAHIHE01 > JAHIHE01 > JAHIHE01. Next base: position 7,565 of record JAHIHE010000055.1, read on the forward strand.
CGGCGAGGCGCAGAGAATAAAACTGGCAACCGAACTTTCTCGGCCGGAAAAACAAGGCGCGACGCTTTATATTTTGGACGAGCCGACAGTGGGACTGCATCCGGAAGATATGAGAAACCTGCTAAATGTTTTAAGCGAACTGGTGGAGCGGGGCAATACCGTGCTTTTGATTGAGCACAATCTTGATATAATTAAAAACGCGGATTGGATTATTGATATGGGGCCAGAAGGCGGGGACAAGGGCGGCGAAATCGTGGCTGAAGGCACGCCGGAGCAGGTGGCAAAAATAAAAAAGAGTTATACGGGGCAGTTTTTAAAGAAAGTGCTGAAACACTAATTAACACAAATATTAAGCGGATTAACACCAAAATAGAAAATTGACAAATATTGCTGCAGCAAGAAAAGTAAGGAGTTTGGATTTTGTTAAAAAGCCGTGGAAGACTTGGAAGCCGAGCTTCCAAGTAGAAGCTCGGCTTCCCTAATTCCAGCAATAAAAAAATCCTCTCCGAAAAAGTAAGAATGTTTTCTTAGGTTTTTGGAAAGGAAAATGCGTTTCGTTTAATTTCACTTTTTTGATCATATATCTTCTTTTATGAGTTTTTCGTCAAAGAATGAAGGATTTGGTTGCGTTATTGAATAAGTTTGTCCAATCTTAAGATCCGCACTAGTACTTATGTACCTTGTATCTCTTCTTGAGTCAGCTGGACGTGGAAAAAACTTTTCTTCGCCATCCCACATAACAAGTTTGTCAAGAATAATTACTACAATTTGAGAGTATTGATGTCCTTCAGGGTTAAGTAGCGGTAAAATATTATTTACCTCAAATTTTAGAGATTTAGCATTCAATGCCCTGAATAAGTCAGCAAAATCTCCAACCTTACAGATATTTTCTCCTTCCCCGATCCATTTTCCGATTTCGATTCCCTCTTCTTTGCCCGCGCTTCTTCCGATTATTTTACCTGCATAGAACGCTATAATTACAAATGCAAGTACTATCAGTGTTTCTCCGATGAATGCTGGTGTTACCATTTTCGTTTACCTCCAATATTTTCTTTTATTTCACCCCGAATTTTTTAGATGGGGCAAGCTGACCGCCAGAAATTTGCCGGCCAAATCGCCCCATCCAAAGTTTTAAAAAGAACTGTTTTTGTAGCTTCATTATGCTATTATTAGCATACAGAACGCTA
>JAHIHE010000056.1 GCA_018899995.1 Patescibacteria group bacterium
CCATAAATTTTCTAACGGGACTTTCGCCTTACGACATTCTTAAATAGCGAGAATAATTTTAAGACTTCTAACGGGGTTGACGGATTAGGCGTTTTCCGCTAATATGAAAGCATTATATTTTATTAATTTGTTAATTTTTATTTTCAACTATGACAAAAACTTATCTTACCGAAGAGGGCTTGAAAAAACTGAAGGAGGAGTTAAAATTTTTAAAAACGGACAAGGCGCTGAAGATAGCCAAAAGGATTAAGGAAGCAAAAGAGCTCGGCGATTTATCGGAAAACGCCGAATACGCAGCGGCCAAAGAAGCAAAAGCGGAAACAGAATCAAGGATTTCCGAAATTGAAAAAATCATAAAAGAATCAACCACGATTGAAGAACCAAAAAAAATCGGAGTCGTCCAGGTCGGTTCAACCATTGAAGTGGAAAATTCCGCCGGAGTTCACAAATTTACCATCGTTGGCAGAAACGAAGCCAATCCTTTGAGCGGAAAAATTTCCAATGAGTCGCCCCTGGGAGCGGCGTTTTTGGGCAGGCAAATAAATAATACGGTTGAGGTAAAGACCCCCAAAGGCGCGGCAACATATAAAATTATAAGAATACTGAACTAATTTATTTTATGATTGATAAAATCAAAAAAGCGCGCTTGGAAAAATTGAAAAAAATCGTTTCCGCCGGCATTGACGCTTATCCGGCAAAAGCGAGCCGCACGCATACGATTAGCGAGGCGATTTGCGACTTTGACAAGTTTTCCGCGGAAAAAAAAGAAATTATTTTAACCGGCAGGATACGCTCATGGAGGGCGCACGGCGGTTCAACTTTCGCCAATATTGAAGACGAAACCGGCGGCATTCAAATTTATTTCAAAAAGGATGTTTTGGGGGAAGACGGATATAAATTCTTGGAAAATTTTGATGTGGGCGATTTTATTGAATGCGCCGGCGCTTTGTTCGCCACCAAAAAAAACGAAAAAACATTATTGATTTCGGGGTATAAAATTTTAACCAAATCGCTTCTGCCGCTTCCGGATAAATGGTATGGCCTGGAAGACAAAGAAATTCGTTTTCGCAAACGCCATCTGGATTTAATAATGAACAAAGGTGTTCGCGAGCGATTTATTATCCGGAGCAAAATCATAAAAGAGTTGAGGAATCTTTTGGAAAAAGAAGGGTTCATTGAAATGGAAACGCCGATTTTGCAGCTGATTCCCGGGGGAGCCGCAGCCAAGCCATTTATAACCCGCCACGACGCCTTGGATATAGATTTATACTTGAGAATTTCAAAAGAGATGCATCTTAAAAGATTGGTTGTCGGCGGTTTTGAAAAAGTTTTTGAAATCGGCAGGGATTTTAGAAACGAAGGAATTGACCGTCAGCACAACCCCGATTTTACAATGTGCGAGTTTTATTGGGCGTACAAGGATTATAATGATTTAATTGAATTTACCCAGAACTTGCTTAGCCAAATTGTTCAAAAAATAAAAGGCGGACTTGTTTTTGCCTATCAGGGCAAAAAAATTGATTTTAGTTTGCCGTGGAAAAGAGTGAAATTTACCGACGCGATAAAAGACGCAAGCGGCATTGACATTTTGGAAACGAAAAATATAAATGAACTGCGAAAAAAAATAGAAAAATTGGGCATTAAAATAAAAGAGTCGCCCAATTATGGAAAATTGGTTGATGAATTGTATAAAGAAACGGTGCGTAAAAACATCAGCAGTCCGATTGTTTTCACGGATTATCCGGTTGAGCTTGGGCCTTTGGCAAAGTCAAGCGCGGGCGATAAAAGGATTGTGGAAAGATTTCAGATGGTTGCCAACGGTTTTGAGCTGGTCAACGCATATAGCGAATTAAATGATCCGATTGAACAGCACAGACGGTTAAAAGAGCAAGTTGCAAAACACAAAGCCGGCGACAAAGAATCACCGAAAGAAGTTGACGAGGATTACATTGAAGCGCTTGAGTATGGAATGCCGCCTACTGCCGGAGAGGGGATCGGCATTGACCGGTTTGCCGCGCTTTTGACCGATTCGCCGAGTTTGCGCGAAATAATCTTGTTTCCAACAATGAGGCCGGAGCGCTCCGCTTCAAATTCCAAATCCCAAGCACCAAATCCCAAACAAATTAAAAATTCAAAAAAGAATTGAGTATAAAAAAGATAGAGAAGCATTATTACTTCTCTATAACAGGATGTTTTTCCAATGGGGTCAAAGGCAAATGCCCCTCGTAAGGACTCCTGTGATACGGACAGGTTGCCGCAAATGGGCAACCTAACCGAATTTCGGATTTCTTTTTATTATCGTTTATTTTATTCATTGCTCGTCCTCCGTTTTTAGAATACTATAATATTATGAATTATGTCAAGTTTGAAGAAAAGCAGATTTTAATTGATGGTTTAAAGATAAACTATAAGCAAATCGGCGATGGAAACATCCCTATTATTTTATTGCACGGCTGGGGTGTGAGTTCTGACAAATATACAGAAACCGCAAAAGAATTACTTAGATTTACGATTTACGATTTACGATTTACGATTTTTATACCGGATTTGCCGGGATTTGGCAAAAGCGATAATCCGCCGGAAGCGTGGGAAGTTAATGATTATGTTGAATTTATAAGAGAATTTATGCAAGTCCAACTTGGAAGCCGAGCTTCCAAGTCCAACTTGGAAGCCGAGCTTCCAAGTAAAAAGATTATCCTTATCGGCCATTCGTTCGGCGGCAGAATTGCCATAAAATTCGCGGCTAAATATCCGGAAAAATTAAAAGCACTCATTTTAACCGGAGCCGCCGGCATCAAACATCCTCCAACCATAAAACAAAAATTATTTTTTGCCTTAGCAAAAGGCGGAAAAGTTATTTTTTCTTTGCCGCTTTTGAATTATTTGCAAAACTCTGCGCAAAAATTATTATATAGATTAGTAAGAGAAAAAGATTATTACCAAACCGAAGGCGTGATGAGGGAAACATTTAAAAAAATTATAGCCAAGGATTTAACGCCCTTTTTGGAAAAAATTTCCGCCTGCGGCGGATCCGCCGAAGGCGGAAAAACCCCGACATTATTAGTTTGGGGCGCGAAAGACCATTCAACGCCGTTAAGCGATGCTTATATTATGAAGGAAAAAATTTCCGCCTTCGGCGGATCCGCCGTAGGCGGGGAAAATTGTAAATTCAAAATTATTTTCAATGCCGATCACCGCTTGCCTTATCAAGAACCCCAAGAATTTGCTAAAATAGTTATGGAGTTTATAAAAAAAAGCAGGTGATGTTTTATTTATTTCACCCACTTATTATTATTGTAACATCCCATGTCATAGTCTTCGGGATTAAATGTAACCGCTCTCTGGCATTGCTTAAAGGTTAAGGTTGGCATAGAACAAACTAACACCAATCCTGCCGCAAAAAGAAATAGCGCGATTATTATTGACCACTGTGACAGTACCATTAACGCCGAAGAAAATATCAACGATATTCCACCCAAAAATGCTATTTGCATTTTGATAATCTTAGCGACTAGCCAAAGCGGTGGGGGATTATTTACAACTCTCGGCTTTACATCACTCAGGACTCTTAACGGTCCTGCATAGTTTTTTACAACTACAAGATATATTGATACAATATACGCTAGTAGTATCAAGAAAATATACCAATTTTCTGTGTTAATTTTTATTCCTCCTAAATTTAGTTTACAATTTTATAATTTTTTGTCAAGCGCCAGATATTTTTATAATTAAAAAAATGGATGAGCTATAGTAAATTTGCCCATCCAGCGATTTTTCTTTTGGCTTTGACACAAATGCACCACATGCCAGTGGTTATAAAAGTTTTAATAACTATTATCGCTAATGCGATTAAAAATAGTATATGGAGCAATGCGACTATGCCAATTTTGGCTTTCGCTGCGCTTATGGCAGTTTTTATCAGAAAAAATATCTCCGTTTAAATACCTCCTTTTTATAAGTATAATAAATCTTTTATGGAAACGCAAGATATTATTTTTATTTTTATTGTTACGATTTTTATTCTGCTTAGCGCAAAGCACATTCTGTACTGGGTATGGCTTTGGCAGTTGAAAGAATACCGCGCGGACAGAATGCGGGCGCATTTTCAGGATATTGGTTTTAAAAATTCACTTTTGGCGCTTATTGGTTATTCTTCTTTGCGGCAAAATAAGATGCCAAAATTCACCATCAAATCTTTGTTGATATTTTTTTGCGCCTTTATGGCCGGTGTTTTGCTTCCGATTATTTTACTTGGAAACTTAGTTTCCGTTTGGAAACTAAGTTTCCAAGTAAGCGGATTCTATTTTTTAATTTTGACGCTGCCTTTGGTAATTTTTTTGCTTGTTATAGTTTTAAATTTTATAAGCAATATTTTTAAGCGCCGAATTATCGAAAGAGCCAGGAAAAAAATTGCCAAATTTCCAAATTTGACCGTAGTCGGCATTACCGGCAGTTATGGCAAGTCAGCCACCAAAGAAATTTTAGCAAGTATTTTGGAAAAAAAATACAAGATTCTTAAAACGCCCGCCAATATCAATACCGCTATCGGAATCGCGCAGTTGATTTTGAGGGACTTAACCGCCGAACATCAAATTTTTATCGCGGAAATGGGCGCGTATAAAAAGGGAGAAATCAAAGAAATCTGCGATATAGTGAAACCTAAAATCGGTATTTTAACCGCTGTCAATGAACAGCATTTGGCGCTTTTTGGAAATATTGAAAACACGATTGCCGCTAAATTTGAACTTATTGAATTGTTGCCGAAAGACGGACTTGCGATTTTAAACATCGGAGATAAAAATATCCAAAAAGGGCTTGAGGCCAGAAAAATTTCTGCTCAAAAAAAATTATATTCCGCAGAAGCGAAAGCCGACATTTCGGCAGTTGACATTGATGTTTTGAGCGGCCATCCTAAATTCAGAACGGTAGACGGAGCGCAAATACAGGATTTTAAAATTAATTTAATCGGCCGGCACAATGTTTCCAACGCATTAGCGGCAATCGCCGCCGCGGAATATTTCGGCCTGGGCGTAAAGGAAATTTCTGAAATACTGCGCCGAATAAATCACTTTCCGCATACGTTTTTTTCCTGCGCCGGACCAAACGGCTCTATTTTTATAAACGATACTTATAACGCCAATCCCGACGGAGTAACAGCCGGAATAGATTATCTGAAAGACCGGCCAGGCAGGAAAATTATTGTGATGTCTTCACTGATTGAACTGGGCGATGCGGCGCGGAAGGTCCACAAACGATTGGGAAAGGAAATTTCTAAAATTGCTCAAAAATTGATACTTACCGATGATTATTATATGGACGAAATTAAAGCAGGCGCCCGTGAAAACAGCGGTTCGGCTTTAGATATTAAGATTGGAAACAGCGCCAAAATAATCGCCGAATATCTGAAGCAAAACTTGAGGTCAACCGACACCGTTTTATTTATCAACCGCGGCGCCGGAAAAGTTTTGGAATTGTTAAAAAAATAAGTTCGGGTTTGATCCGAACTATGTTAAAGTTTTTGCCGGTGCTGATTTGCGTATAAGATAAGCCGTTACTATTCCCAGAATAGAAACGATTACCGAAAACGCAAATGCAAAGGTATTTAGATACTCGGGAAACATTTTCAGTATTGTCATTGCCCCGCTAATTATTACTGCCATAATAAATACTGCTGCAGTAATATAAAAGAGTACCTTTATTGCTTTTGTTTTATCAATCAAACTACCGCCTCCTTTATTATCATTTTAGCATTTTGATTATTTATGTCAAATTTTTCAAGATTTACCCCTATTGCAACCGCACTTTCGCCGAATACAGAGACAGACGATATTTTTCTTATTTTAAAATTATTTTTGCCGTGGAATTGGAGAAAATGGCAAAACGGAAAAGAAATCACCGAATTAGAAGATAAGTTCAGAGAATATTTTGGCATAAAGTATGCCATAAGTTTTTCCTCCGGCAGAGTTGGTTTGTACGCGATTCTTTCTGTCATTGCGAGGAGTGAAGCGACGAAGCAATCTCTCGCGGTAGATACAAGAAATGAGATTGCTTCGCTCCCTACGGTCGCTCGCAATGACAATGGTGGTACTCCACAGCCTGCTGAAGTTATAATTCAGGCCTA
>JAHIHE010000057.1 GCA_018899995.1 Patescibacteria group bacterium
TAAATATTGCGTCTAAAATAGTTAAGGAGGAATTTGATTGTTTCGCCAGAAACAATAATGTTAAAGAAAAAATAGCGCTTGGGGGTCATAACTACTTTTCTGCCGCAGAATCGGATTATTTATCTTTCGTTAAAAAAATAACGCAGGAAATGCTAACTGATGTTTCCGTCTTGCCGAATTATAATCTTCTTAAAAAAGATTTCTACAGATACTGGCTAAGGGTTATAAATTGTTTCAAATTTACCTTGTACGTCAATAAGCTTGTTAAAGAAGGCACCGAGCCAAAGATAGAAAAATATTTTAATAACTTGAGTCATTCCCGCTATACAAATATAATGGGACACAATATGCATGTTGTTCTGGCAATGATTATCGATTTAATGTCCTTGCCAAAAATCAACAGAAAGGAAATAAATCTGAGCATTAAAATCTCCGAAGAAGCGCAAGCAATGGGAAGAATAGATAATTGGTTAAGCACATGGAAAAGAGAGCTGGTTGAAAAGGATTTTTCAAGCGGAGTGTCTATTTACTTGGTTAAAAATAAATCTATTGGTGTTAAAGATATTAAAACCTATATTGGCAACGATGGGAAAAAGAACAATAAAGCAATGTCCAAACTGGTTAAACAAATAAAAAAATCAAACTTCATAAATTACTTCATGAAAAAGTGGAAAAAACATCGGACAAAGATAAAACAATATTCTGGCAGAATTACAATCTTTTCAGTTGATGAATACCTTAAGGGCGCCGATTCATTCTTAAAACTGCACTTGGACAACAAAAACAGAATCTGATTTTCGCCGCCGCGATGCGGAATATTTTTTAAATTTTGTGGGCGGTATAGGACTCGCCGCGGGATTAACCCGCGGCGCCCCGCCCCATGATAAACACGGGGTAAACGTTTATCGCGGGGCGAACCTAAACCCCCTACAACTTATATTGTTAGATTTGCCCGTGGGCATATCTGGACTCGAACCCCAGCACCAAATTCCGCAAGTGAGTTTATTGTATAACTGAGTTTATCTCTCGGTATCGCCTGCGGCTTGCGTTATATTTTTAAAAAGATTATCTAAAGAATTGGTACGGGGCAGGCCAGCGACCTCGTCGATGTGAACGACACGCTCTAACTTCACCCCCACACCAAATCTGTGGACGGCACAGGATTCGAACCTGTGGCCTCTGCGATGTGAACGCAACGCTCTAACCAGCTGAGCTAGCCGTCCTTAGCTATTTGGTGTGGGGGCAAGGCTGAGCTGCCTATGAATCTAACGCCTGAAAATTTCAGCGGCCAATTTTCAACTTGTTCACGATAACAACATTCGGCTCATCAAGCATGGTCATTATAAACCGGTCGTATAAGTCATAGCGGTAGTTAAATTCTTTTGTATCCATAGCCGCAAAGCTCAATTCTTTTCCCGATTCGGCTTCCAGATTTTGTATGGTCTTTTTAATTTTGGACTTATTCATTCCGTCTCCGACAACTAGCAAATCCGCCGGGCTTTTTTTGCCGCCGATAAGCGCGCCGCCGGCTACGGCGAATTTTATGCCGCCGATTTTTCTAATCGCGCCGGAAATTCTCTTGTCCGCCATAGGAATTTCTTTTAAAACAAGTTTTCTGATTTCCGGCAAATAAAAAAAGTTGGGATTAAGCCGATAATTTGATTTTCCCGCGGATTTTTTAACGCTTAAAAAACTAACCGAAATAAGCCGCCGCAACAGTCCGCCGATTGCGGTTTTCTGATCCGGCGAAACAGCTCTAATTTTCCGCGCCGCTTCTTTTGGAGTGAAGCCACTTTCGGAATTCAAGATAAAAAGTTTCAAAACGCGTATAAGAAACCTTGAGTCAAAAAATTTTTCCAATACCGACATAGAATTGACAATATTTGCTTAAATATGCGATAATATTATATAATATTATAAATCTAACCGCTTCATATGTCAAACTTGGAAATTAAAGCCACGGAACTTATATCCACATCCAAAAAAGAAAAGGATAGAAACGCTTTTCTGGACACTTTTATTTTTGAGCCGGAAAATATTGAAGAGCAAAATCTGGGAAATTTATACATTGTCGGAGAAATCACCAACCTTTCAAATAATTCCGAATATCTGATTAATTTGCTGGTTGCCACCATAAAGAAAGAATATTATTCGCTTACCGGCCGCTCGCCCATTGAAAGTTTTGAACAGGGTTTGAATAAAACAAATGAAATGCTGGCGGATTTCGCGCAACAGGGCAATATAGAGTGGATCGGAAATTTAAATATCAGCGTCCTGGTTTTGAAAGAAAATACGGTTTATTTCAGCCAGACCGGAAAAACGCAGACATTGCTCGTAAGGGGAAAAAATATTATTGATATCGGCAAGGATTTAATCACTGATCCCATGCCGCACCCCCTTAAAACATTTTCCAATATCGCCTCTGGAGAAATTGAAATTGGCGATAAAATTATTCTCGCCACGCCCGAATTTTTTCGCAGTATCAGCGAAGAAGAAATCAAAAACGCCGTAGCCGGCAATGCGGAAGCAATGGTGGAAAAATTTGAATCCGCGCTGGGCGGAAGAACCAATGCCGCTTTGATATTTTTGGAAGCGATATCTTCCATTCCCTCCACAGGAATCGGCCTTAAAAAAATTTCCGCCGGAAGGATTGAAGGACTTAAAAACGACCTCTATTTTGGCAATATTTTCAAACATCCTCCGGTTGGCGAAAAAGAAGACCGCTTAAAAGAGGTAATTGACCAAATAAATGCCCTAGAAGAAGAGAAGCTGACAAACCGTAAAATAAAGATTGCCGCCAAAGCCCTGCGGTTTGTGGCGGAAAATGCCAAAAAAATTTTGTTACTGACTTATCGCCTGATTAAAAGGCGCTTAAGCGCGGCGTATCTTTATTTCAAGCCCAAGTTGCTCGGTTTGTGCCGCCGGCTGTTGGAAAAAATAAAAAACCTTGCCTCTCAAGCGTACAATAAGCTGAAGTCCGTTTCTTTTTTCGCGGCCGCCTCGGGAAAATTAGCCGCTTCCAAAAACGCTTTTTGGGAAAAGTTGCGCGGAATTACGCCTCCATTCCTTAAAAATATTTCCCCAAAAAGTCGCCTTATTATCGCTGGAGCTTTAGTTTTTCTCATACTGGCCGGAGCGACAACGGCAACATTTATAAAGAAAAGTCGCGAAGAACAAAATATAAAATACTACGGAACCCTGCTTGAAGCGGCGCAAAAAGCCGCAGGAGAAGCGGATATCGCTCAAATATATCAAAATGACGAAAAAACAAAAGACCTTGTGCGTACCGCGCTTAACAATACCGAAAAAATAATAAAGTCGGGATATTTTGTTAAAGAGGCGGAAGCGTTAAAAGAAAAAGCGCTTGGGCAGATGGACAAATTGGAAGGGATCTTAAGAATTGCAGCCCCAAACAAAATTGTTGATTTCGGATCTAACTCCAGTAATATCCAAACCTGCGGCCTTCTTTTGCTTAATAAAAATTTATATTCATACAATTCCCAAAATAACGCCATTTACAGATACAGTTTGACCAAAAAAACAAGCGAGATTGTGGCGGTAAGTTCCCAAAATATCGGCCATTTAAAAATAGCCGAGGTGGTAAGCGATAAAATAGTTTTTTATACCGACCTGCCCGCGATAGCGGTCTATGATCCTGCAAAAAACGAGCTAAAAAATTCCGCGATAAAATTTGGTGCTGATGAAAATGATGTGATTGACCTTGGGGGATTTGGAAACAACATATATCTGCTTAACAAAACGGATAATGAAATCTACAAACATAGCGCGGTGTTGAACGGTTTTGCCAACGGCGTAAAATGGCTTGCCCCGTTAAAAACGCAGTTTCTAACGGGGCTTGAGAAAAAAGAGCCGCTTATTAATCCTGTCTCGCTGGCCATTGACGGAAACATTTATGTTCTTCAAAACGGCGGCATTTTGAAGTTCCAAAGGGGATATAAAAAAGAATTTTCCAGTCCATCCACCTTAATTCCCTTTGAGGGCGCGACAAAGCTGTTTACTGCGGCAGACGAAAAAAATATTTATGTTCTGGATCCGCGCAATAAAAGAGTGCTGATAATATCCAAGTTGGGAAAAATCGTCAAACAAATCATCAGCGAAAAATTTGACAACCTGATTGACCTGGCGGTCAGCCCGAAAGAAAAAGAATTGTACCTGCTTAATGGAACTTCGGTTTTTGAAATAATTCTTTAAGCGAATGTAAATTAAGTAAATTAATAGGCTCAACCTCCATTGGAGGTTGAGCCTATTTTTGATATTTTTGATAAACCGCGCATAAAACTTATTTCAGCTCCACTGTCGCTCCCGCCGCTTCCAGTTTCTTCTTGATGTCTTCCGCCTCGGCTTTCGGAGCTTTTTCCTTCACTATTTTCGGCGCGGCGTCAACCAAGTCTTTGGCGTCTTTTAATCCCTTGCCGGTCACTTCCCTCACAATTTTTATTACCGCTATTTTTTGCGCTCCGGCGGACTTAAGCTCAATGTCAAATTCGGTTTTTTCTTCTTTCGCGGCTTCAGCGGCGGCGGCTCCGGCCGCGGGCATCGCAGCCATCATCACCGGCGCCTGCGCCGAAACGCCGAATTTTTTCTCTAAAACCTTGATCAGCTCCGCCAAATCAAGCACGCTTAATTTTTCTATTTTTTCAACTAAGTCCTTAAACTTTTCGGGAACCGCGACCTCCTCTTTGTTTGTGTTGTCTGACATATTTTTTATTTTATTTAATTGTTAATAGTTATTTAATAAACTTTATTTAAAATTTTCAATTTCCCCGCCTGCCTAAGCCCTTTTGCTATATTGTTTGAAACAAGATACTTTCTTTAAAAACAACTTTATTTCACTAAATACTTAGAAAAGGCAATTGGCGGGCAGGTAATTTCTAATTTTTAATCAATTTCTAATGATTTAATTTTTAAAGTAAATCTTGAAAATTAGGCTATTGCCCGCCTACGGCGGGTCCGCTCGCCTCGCTAAAGCTACGGCGAAGCGGGCCGAAGGCGGAATAATTCAATGAAAATTGAAAATTACATCCTATTTTTCTCGCTTCTTGCTTTTAAAACATTAATCAGTCCGACCATATTGCCATTCAATATTCTGACAAAACCGGAGAGCGGCGACGCAACAAGACCAACGAGTTGCTCTCTTAATTCTTGTTTGCCCGGCAAACTTGCCAGCTGCGCCATATCCGCGGCTGAAAAAACTTTTCCCTCAATGATTCCGCCGACGATTTTCAGCGCTTTAACCCCGCTTTTGATAAATTGATCGACTATCTTTAGCGCGCCTGTTTCCGACCCATAGTCAAAAGCCGCGCCAATCTGGCCTTCAAGGTTCACGATATCCGCGTCTTTAAAGCCGGCTTTTTTTACCGCAATATCAAGCAGAGTTTTTTTGGCAACTTTATATTCCGCTTTCTCTACACTTAGCAATCTTCTCAATTTTTGCGCTTCAGAAACTTTCAGACCTTTGTAGCCGGCAAAAACCGCGGACTTAATTTTGGAAAATTTTTCCGCCAGCATTTCAACTTCTTTTTCTTTTTTTTGTCGCAATAATGACATACATCAAGTTACTAGATTATAATTTTCGCGCAGTTTCGCGTTTAGTTTCGCGCGGTTTCGCTTCTATGTTTCTTTGTAAGCGAAAAGACGTGAATATCAAGCGAATCAGTGCGAAGAGTTATACATTGTAATTAGTAATAAAAAAAGCCCGTGTTTTCCACAGACCAAAAATAACTAACGACCTAAATCCCGACTATGCGGAATATCAAGTTATTATCCTAAGGCAGGTCTTATTCTTGACTTGCCCTGAGCTTGTCGAAGGGCCTGCGGTCTGTGGACAACTTTTCATTTATAATTACATTATAGCGCCTTGTTTTATCCTGTCAAGTACAAGTATAAGTCCCACCCTCTTTTGCGCTTTGGTTTTGACTTTTAGCAAAAATTGAAACACTATAGACCTGTTGCACAATAGCTCCTCATTTACCTCAATTTCTGGTAAAATAGAAGTATATGAGATACAACAATTTAAAACAAAGCCCAAAACACTTTCTTGCCTTTACTGGCTTGA
>JAHIHE010000058.1 GCA_018899995.1 Patescibacteria group bacterium
ACTTAACAACTTAACAACTTAACACTGCTTAATTGCTTAATTGCTTAATTGCTTAATTGCTTAATTGATATCGGAACATGAGGCATCTTAAAAAAATCAAAAAGCTTGACAGGAATGCGGCCGCGAGAAAATCATTACTGAAAAGCATGAGCGGCTCTTTGATTTTGGCGGAAAAAATCATCACCACTAAGGCAAAAGCGCGCGCGCTGGCTCCGCACGTGGAAAGATTAATAAGCAAAGCGAAAGTAAAGAATTTGGCAAGCGAGAGGTATCTTCTGCGCTTCCTGCCCAAGCCGGCGGTAAAAAAAATATTTTCGGAAATTGCGCCAAGATACGCTTCAAGAATCGGAGGATACACCAGGATAATTAAAATCGGCCGGCGCCACCACGATAAAGCGGAAATGGCCGTGGTGGAATTGATAAATCCGCCGCAAGGCGTTCAGGCGAACATAACAAAATAACCCCAAGTTATATGGTTGCGAGAGAAACAAAAGAAACTGAAAGAAATTGGCACCTTATTGACGCAAGCGGCCAATATGTGGGTAGAATCGCGACAAAAATCGCGCGATTATTGATGGGCAAGCAAAAAGTCGCATTCACCCCCCATATTGACGCCGGCGATTATGTCGTGGTTATAAATACCAATGGTCTTAAAATCAGCGGTAAAAAGGCCGACCAAAAAATTTATTTCCATTTTTCCGGCTATCCGGGCGGATTGAGCAGGATTCCATATAAGGATTTATTTAAAAAGGATTCCGGACAAGTGCTGAAAAACGCGGTTTGGGGAATGCTGGCGAAGAATAAATTAAGGGATAAAAAAATTAAGCGGCTGAAATTATTCAGGGATGAAAAGCAACCCTATAAAGATAAATTTCAAAAATGAAGACGATCAAAAAAAACGACAATTTGGAGCAGGCGGCTAAAAAAGCAACAGGCGTAATTCAGGCGGCAAAAAGCGAAAAATTTTTTTCAGGCATCGGCCGGCGCAAGTCCGCCACCGCCAGCGTCCGGCTTTACCCGCAGAAGAGAGGCGCGGAAAAACCCTGTGATTTGACGGTTAATAAAAAAGATTATTTGACGTATTTTCCTTTGAAAAAACTGCAGGAAACGTCTGTTTCCCCGCTTAACACCCTAAATTTGCAGAATCGCTTTAAAATCACCGCTTTAACCAGAGGGGGCGGAATTGCCGCGCAGGCGGAAGCAGTGCGCCTAGGCGTCGCGAGGACGCTTATTGCGATTAACCCCCTATTTAAAAAGCCGCTGAAGCGCGCAGGATTTCTTACCCGAGATCCGCGCAAAAAAGAGCGGAAAAAACCCGGCCTCAAGAAAGCCAGGCGCGCGCCGCAGTGGCAGAAGAGGTAAATCTACCATACTGTACTGTTTTACGAAAACATTAAAATACTTGCTTTGAGCAAGTATTTTAATGTTATATGGGATATTTGTTTTTGAGTGTTTAATTCTGGAGTGTTTTGTTATTCCGCCTTTACGCGATAAATTGACATTTTGTTCCCGTCTGTCTGGTCATAATAAACGGCATTTGAAATATTATCATAAATAATTTGCTTTGGCTCCGAGGTGAAGCTCAAGAAATCATAAACATTACGACCGGACCGCGGGTCAAGCTCTATATTCTTCAAAATATTTCCCCGCCTAAGCCATATGTGATTGTAATCTTTGCACCACGCGACATTTTTTACTTTTTGCGAAAGGCGGGTGATAAGCTGGCGAGAGCTATTTTTCAGAGAATACGCGAATATTTCAAAATCAGAATTATAAAGCAAGTCCTGGCCGTTTTGGGAAAATATAATCGTTTCAACGCCGCTGTTTAAGTAGGCGGGGATGCCGCTTTCATCCAGTATAAAAAGTTTTTTCTCGCCGGTTACAACCGCGAGTCGTCCTTGTCGGGAAATTAATATTTCCGCTTCTCCTTTAACCCATTCGACAAGCTCAGGGTTAATGGTGAGCGACTTGTGGTGACTTGTGGTGAGCGAAATCGAACCAGTAAAATCGAACCAAGTCGAACCATTAATATTTGCGGATACTGGCGCGAAAGAGACCTGCTCTTTGCTTTCGGGATTATCAAGCGAAGTTTTATAAATGAACGAATTGGCGGAATTCAGATAATAAACATCGTTGTTCAGCAACCCGAACCCGGCCGCGTTATCCGCGATTTTACGGCCGGCCTCCGAGCCCCTTGGTTTGAGCGCGTAAAGTTCGCTTTTCCCGGAAAAATATACAAACGAATCACTTTTTTCGTTCCACGCGCCGCGGACCAAGTCCTCGCTCAATGTTAATTCGGTTAAATTCATTATTTCATTTTTCTCCAAACCGAAGATAATATGGCGCGGACTCTTTGGAAAAATTATGGCAAAGTTCTGTGAATCCGGCGACCATAGGATATTTGCGCCTTCCGTTAAGTCCAAGGGCTGTTCAAGCGGTTTCTCCTGCGTTTTGCCGGAAATAAAGTTTTTGACAACAACCAAAACTTTTTCGCCGTTATACGAAAGATAAGAAATTTTGGTAAAATCCGGAGAAGCGGACCACGCGCCGATATAATCGGTGATAAGCAGGTCATTTTTGGGGTTAAGCGGCAATAAAAGCGGCTCCGCGTAGGTAATCAGCCCCTTGGATACCGCTAAGTTTTTTTCCCAAGTCCAAAATCCTTCTTTGCTGATTTTTACATTATAACTTTTTGGAATCAAGTTGTTCAGGATATAGTCTTTATTAATCATGCCGCGAGTGATTAAATTTTCCTTTACCTCTTTTCCGTCGGCAAAGATTTTTATTCCTTCGGGCGGCTTGATGGTAAGATAAATTATTCCGGTTTGAATGATTTTTTTCGCCTCGGCGCTATAGCGGAAGCCCGCAGTGTATAAAATAATAGTTGGAGCGGCAATGAAAAATAAAACCGCGCAAAAAACAAACAAAATTCGCCTTATTTTTAGAGTCATAGTAATTCAACTTAACAACTTAACAAAAAGAAATTCAAAATGATTGCTTGCTTAAATGTTAGTATGATTTAATTATTGAATCTTTTCAGCGAAATTCTTTGGAGGATTTTGAATTCTTTCATCACATAAATCGCGACAATTAAAAGGGGAATGCTGAAATATATGGCCAGGGGTTCTTTTAAAACGATTATAAAATAATTAAAAGCGCCATGTAAAAGCGTGGCAATAATAAAGCCCTGAACCATTAAATATTTTCGGTGGGTTCTTGAATGGCTGGTCATTCTTGTAAGCGAAAGAGCGTAATAAAAGCCGATAATGGCTGAGGACAAGGTATGGAGAAAAGTGGCTCCGATAAAGCGGATCGCGAGTGTTGAAAGCGGCTGGCTGAGGTTAAATAAAAGAAGGGGAGCGAAAGAGTGCATTACTATGATATTTTCAACGGCCGCGAATCCCAGCGCCGATACAATCATATAAATCATCGCGTCGGCCGGTTCGTCAAAAACCGGATTTTTCTTCATCGCGAAGCGCACCACCAGATATTTGGAAAACTCTTCAACCGCCGCTATGCCGATAAAAACAATCGCGAGATTTTTCGCGAAAGAATTAAAAAAAACGGGCGAGTTTGAATTTAAAAAATTAAAAAAACCGATAACTTGCCACTCAATGGCGACTACAAAAGGCGCGATAGCCATTCCGGCCAGAAATATCAAAAAGAGCCATTTTCTCGGTTCGGGGTGAATGTCTTTCCGTAAATAAAAAGCGAGCCAGATAACGCTGGGCAGGACTCCCAAAATAATCGCGAAAAGATAATTATATGGCATAAAAATAGAAGCGAATTATTGCGAATATCAAGCGAATAATTGCGAAAAATTGCTGAATTACAATTTAAGGATATTATACCGAAAAATAAGTCAAGTGGCAAGCAATGAATTATTGTTGCGGCAGATTCTTAATTGAACGGAATTGAACGGAAACCATGCTATTGTTTCGTTTTTTGTCCCATGCTATGATGCTTTAGAGCATCATAGCAGTTGTTTTATAAAGGCATTTAATTATTAAATTAGAAATAAAATTATGAGCAGAGTTAACGCTCGCCATGTAGATTCAGATTCTAAAATGAAATATTTAGATTTGCTTTGGACATCCATCGCGCAATTGGAAACACGAGATGAAGTGAAAAGTTTTTTAAAAGATTTGTTAAGCCAAAGCGAAGCGATAATGCTGGCGCGGCGTATTGAAATCGCCAGACGATTACTGGAAGGGCAGTCCTATCGTAAAATTATTGCCGATTTAAAAGTCGGAATGGATACGGTGAATAAAGTTCAGGGGTGGCTTACGGCTGGATTTGGCGGTTACGAAAAAGCGGTTAGCGGTTTTCAAAAAGAGTTGGATCGGCGTTTTTCTAAATTCCCCAAAGCGAATAAGAGCGTTCCTTATAGTTTTAGCTGGATGAAGCAAAAGTATCCTTTACAATTTTTACTATTCAATTTAATCTCTGAAAAAAATGTTAAAAAATAATTTTGTAGAAAAAAACGCTTGAAACGTTTGGCATGCCCGATATTGATAATGTTATTGATAATGTTATTGATAATGTGAAAAATGTAAAAAAAGTTAACTGCTATGATGCTCTGTAGCATCATAGCAGTTAATAACGAAGGTTTTGGTAATGGAGTAACGGCTACTTGGATAGCTACAGATATGAAACCGGGAGACGAGAAAACGTTTGGACTAGAGGAAGTACGGTTAGCTAAAGAAATCGGCAGTATTGAAGCAGACCATACAGAAATAACCTGTAATTACAATGTGATTGAAGAAAGTCCGCAAACAGAATCGGATACCGACCCAAATACTAACTTAGACCCTGATAAAATGGCAAAGGAGATGCTGATTACCAGATGCGTTTATCACGACATTGTTTGTATTGATTGTTTAACAGGCATTAAATGGAGCGGTTATAACTACACAAGCGGGGTTTGCGCCGGAACTAATTTAGGCCAAAGCAATGACTGGAAAATTGAGGACAAAAACGGAGACGGGAAAATCAGTTTTTATGATTTGAAAAACGATAAACTTGATAATCTTCCCGCTGTCCAGAATAGTCCACCGTTCTCCTTTAAAATGGGTGTCAAATTTTCCGAAACTGCCGGCAATGATTTTCAGGGCGACATATTTGATTTGACGATGATATTTAGATTAAATCAGGACGCGAGTCAGTAAGTGTCATTGCGAGCGAGCCGATAGGCGGGCGAAGCAATCTCGCAGTATATCACGAGATTGCTTCGCCCTCGCTTCGGCTCGGGCTCGCAATGACAAAGAAAGATTGAAAGGACGGGAGAGGCGAGGGTTTGAAATTCATTACAAAGTGATACTATACTTGACAAATTCTCGTATTTTTTATATGCTATACCATACAAAGTGGCAACAAATTATGTCGCGCATAAATCATAAACAATGGATAAAAAGATATTAGAAAAAAAATTATTTTTTCACAACCCGTGGTGGAGAGAAAAGAAAATGCCCCAAGAACTTCTGCAGGATTTTGAAAAGCCCGTCTTGGAGCGAATTAAAAATTATTGCAGAACATTAGACAGAATCATTGTCATCAAAGGACCAAGGCGGACAGGAAAATCAACTTTGCTTTATCAAACCATTGACTCTCTTTTAAAAGAAAAAAAAGACCCATTTGACATTCTTTACCTGTCTTTTGACGACCCGTCTCTGCAAATGGATATGGAAGCGATTTTTGAAACTTATCAGGAAATCAAAGGAGAAACAATTTCCGCCACCGAAAATAAGAAGCAAATATACTGCTTTTTGGACGAAGTTCATTTTCTGGAAAATTGGCAGCTTACAGTTAAAAAATATTTTGATAAAAAATATCCCATCAAATTTTTCGTTACCAGCTCTTCCGCCTCTTTGTTTAAAAAAGGATTGGAGTCGCTTGCCGGAAGAACCGTTGAAGAAATTATCCTTCCATTTTCCTTTGAAGAATTTATTCGCTATTCTTTCCGCAAAGACAAAAAGTTTGCCGAATTTTTCAGCAAAAACCAGATAGCTCCTTATGAAAACGAGATAAAAATTCTGTTTAAAAAATATCTGTCAAAAGGCGGTTTTCCGCATATTCTATCTGTTGAAGAGCCATCCTTGAGAGAAAAACTGTTAAGAGAGGATATATTGGAAAAAGCGATATACAAAGATTTAGTTTCTCTTTACGGCGTCAGAGAGCCGCAAAAATTGGAGAAAGTGTTTTTATACCTAGCCGATATCAGCGGACAGATTCTTAATGTTTCAAGTTTAGCGAAAAATATCGGTTTAACCCGTCCTTATGTCGAAAAATATCTGACATATTTGGAAAAAGCGTATCTCGCCTTTAGATTCAAAAATTTCAGTCTTTCTGCCGGGAAAAAACTAAGAAGTCCGTTAAAAGTGTACCTTGTGGATAGCGGGTTAATCAATCTTTTTGGCGGCGCTTCCCCGGATTTTATTTTAGAAAGCTTGGTGGCAAGACACCTTCTGGAATTTGAAAAAGAAGTTTATTATTTCCGAAATTATCACGAAGTGGATTTTGTCGTTCAAACAAATGGAAAAACAATTCCAATTGAAGTAAAAAACAAATCAAAGCTTGATAGTGAAGATTTCAAAGGGATAATGGCTTTTATGGAAAAATTCAACCTTAAAGAAGGACTGCTGCTTTCCCATGATGTTTTTGGAGAGAAAAAATTTGACGGGCGGCATATTAGAATTTTGCCCGTATGGCGCTGGGCGCTTACATATAAAAATATTCTTTAACCAAAATGAAAATTTTTAAGATAATTTACCCCCACACCTAAAAATAATGCGGGGTGTCCGAGTATGAATGAACATATTCCTCAAAAAATAAAAAAAAATAAACTTTATGCCCGTTTGGGTGTGGGGGTTTATTACATTTTTCTTACTTTTATCGCCGCAATCGCTATTTTGCTGATTGTTTCCGCTTTTCCAATCACAGGAAATTTCAAGGTTTTGACTGTGCTTTCCGGCTCAATGACGCCGGATATTAAGATGGGAAGCGTGGTAGTGGTCAAGCCCTCGCAGGATTACAAAATCGGGGACATCATCACTTTTGGCGAAATAAGCAAGACCAAAACGCCGACAACCCATCGTATTTATGAAATGAAAGTGGTTGGCGGCCAGCCGATTTACATCACCAAAGGCGACGCCAATAACGCGCCGGACCAAAGAGAAATCGCCGGCAAAGATATTGTGGGCAAAGTTTTATTTGACATTCCTTATGCCGGCTACGCGGTTGATACCGCTAAAAAGCCCTTCGGCTTTATGCTGATAATTGTCGTTCCAGCTGTGATTATTATTTATGATGAAGCCAGGAAAATTTTTAAAGAGATTAAAAATTTTAGAAAATCCGAAGCACGAAATCCGAAATCCGAAACAAATTCAAATGACCAAAATCCAAAAATTTAAAACATGAGAAAGTATATTATAAAATTTATTTCCATATCACTGATAGTTGGCCTTAACTGGTTCGGACTTTCAGCCGTTGGCGATACGCTCGCTTATTTTAATGATATTGAGAGCGCGCAGGAAAATGTTTTTTCCGCCGCAACTCTAGATTTTTCTTTGCATTCAGCCGCTGATTTTTCGCCTAAAGTAACGCCCACTACAACTTCCAGCCGAAATATCAGCGTTATAAATAATGGCAGTTTAGGTTTTCAGTATACTGCCTCAACAACCAATACTAATGGTTCCCTTTGCGATTATCTAAATCTCTCTGCTGATTTGGACGGAAATAATAAATATACAGGGCCCTTGACGAGTTTTTACTATAGTGCCGGTGAATTTACCACTCCTGACGATTGGCAATTTACCGCCACTTTAAAGGATAATGATCCGGCTTTGCAAAATCAAACCTGTACTTTTGATTTTGTTTTTGACGGTGTTCAAATTGGGGGAGCCGGATTTTATGACCAGGAAATAATTTCAAACACAATAACTTCTGGCCAGTGGGTTATTCCGCCTCCACCACCAGCAGGTTTAAAAATTAATGAAGTTTATTACCACGTGAAGCCTCCTAACGAAAACGAACCCGAAAATGAATGGGCGGAAATTTATAATCCAACTTCTCTGTCAATTGATATTTCTGGATGGAAAATTACAGATAATTCCGGTTGGGAAAGAACTTTTTGTGTCTCTCCCTCTACCTGCTCTTCAACTACAATTCCTGCCTATGGATTTGCTGTGGTTACGCCTGCTACTTCAACTTGGGGATATTGGCCGGGGATTCCTTCCGACGCTGTTAAAATTGTTTTGGGTAAATCTATAGGTAATGGTTTGGCAAATACCGGCGATAGAGTAATTTTAAAAAATGCTACTGGAGTAGAAATTGACGCGGTAAGTTGGGGTGATGATAATTATGCTTTCGGAGCAGGGAACGGAGTGAAACCCGCTACCGGCGCGGGCCATTCTATTGCCCGCAAAATAAAAGGGGAAGATACTGATACAGCTGGTGATTGGGTTGATTTGACTACTCCTAATCCGGGCACCAATCCTCATTTAACTAACGGCGAGGAAATTATTATTGAAGAGGAAATTATAGAAACTGAGGAAATTGCGGAAATTGAAGAAGTTCTGATAATTGAGGAAGAGCCGGCAATAATTGAGGAAGAACCAGTTATTGAAGGAGAAACAACTACAACCGAAGAGATAATTGCCGAAGAAACACCAATTATTGATGATAATTCTACGATTATTGAAGAATCAACTACTACTGAAGAAACAGTTATTGAAGAGCAGCCAGTGATTTCAGCCATTGAAGAACAACCAGC
>JAHIHE010000059.1 GCA_018899995.1 Patescibacteria group bacterium
AATAAAATTTTAGAAGCCGAAAATGAAGCGACTTTTAACGAAATTGACAGCCAAATAGACAAACTGATTTATAATCTCTATAATTTAAGCGAGAAAGAAATTGAAACAGTAAATATGTTTATTTAAAATTCGTCAAAAAATTTTCAATATATTTTTTGAAATTTATTAAATTTTTCTTAACTGGTTTATTCTCTTTATCTTTTCTCTTTCCATCTCTAATTACGAATATTTCATCAACCCTATGTTTCAAATCTGAATTTTTTAATAAATATGCCCAACCATTGGTTAATTCCAATACTTCAGAAAAAACACAAAATTTTATATCTTCCAGCAAATTAGCGGATTTAGAAATATCATCTTTTATTATTCTAGATTCTCCAATCAATTCCTTCATTCTTATCATATCAATATATTCTTTGCATTCGATTATCATTAGTGGCTTATTGTCGGATTTTCTAAAAATAACACAGTCGCCTCCAACGGTTAAAATTTTATCTTCATTATTCAGTTTGATTACACGGGCAAACAAGCCGCTTTTTTCATTCGCGGTAATTTTTTTGCAATAAAATCTGTCTTCAAGATTGTTTTCTTTAATAACTTGGTTTATAAGCGTTTCTACAAAAAACTCATCTTTAAAACCTATCAAAGAAGAAACTTGTCTCTCCTCTAATTTATATCTCTGCGCTAAATTGTAAAAATTGTTGTAATTTAAATTGCAAAAAATATCTATCGTTTCTTTGCTGTTTTTGCCAGTAAGTTTTCTAACGGCATACCTATCAAAAACATCTTTTGCGTTTACTTTGGACTTGGTTTTATTTTTCGGCATATTTATTTTATTGATATAATTAATTAACCAGTAGCGCATAGGGGAATCGCCACGGGATTAACCCGCGGCGCCCCGCCCCATGATAAACACGGGGTAAACGTTCATCGCGGGGCGAACCCCTGCGAACAGTTTTACCTGCCCGCCGTAATGTGTACCGCTACCGGGATTTGAACCCGGGTTTCATGGATGAGAACCATGCGTCCTAGACCGGACTAGACGATAGCGGCATAAACAAAAAAACAGCTTTTGCTGTTTTTAGAATATCATAAAATAATAAAAAAACAAGATATAGAACCGAATAGGTTCTATATCGCAGCCCCGCACTAATTCTTTCATCAAAAAATCTATTATAATAAAAGTAAGCCGTTAGGCGATACCGCGCAATAACTTCTCAATAAATATTTAAACCCTCTTCGGAATTTAGTGCGGGGTCAACTCATAAGCGGCAACTATTATTCAGCCAGCGGCGGGTTGGCCATAATCTGGCTGACAATTTTCTCCAGGCCCGCTTCTTTGGAGCCGCTGACTAAAATCAGATCGTCTTCCCGTATTTTCGGCTGAAGCGCGGCTTCAACTTCGTTGGCGCTTTCAAATTCAAACAGGCGGCTTCTGTCAAAATTCAGCCGCTTTAATTCTTCATAGACGAAATTTGCCCGCGCCCCGGCGCAAAAAACCAAATCCGGCCGCGTCTCAAAAATTTTTCCGGCGATTTCAAGGTGGTATTTCTCGCACTTTTCGCCCAGCCCCAAAATATCCCCGATAACCGCGATTTTCCTCCCGTTTTTCAACTTGGAAAAACTGTCCAGCGCCCGCAGCGCGCTTTTAAAATCATAATTAGCCGAATTGTCAATTATTACGCTGCGCTTTATGCCTTCAATAACATTCATTATCCCTCTGGTCGGCTGATAGTCGCTGAAAGAACCGGCGATTTCCACGAGATTAATGCCGGTTTCCGTTCCCAGCAAGGCCGCGATTAAAACGCCGCAAACTTCTTTTTCGTTCACACTGCGGCTTATTCGCACGGGCAGCATGCTCCCTTTGTGAAAAACCTTAAAGCTGATGCTGAATCTCTTTATCCCTTTTATTCCGCCGTTTGATTGCAGAAAAATATCGCCCGCGAAAATATCGGCGTTCGGAGAAGAATAAGTGAGGATTTTATATTTTTCTTTTTTGAACAAATTAAAAGAATTTTTATCCGATGATTTTAAAATCAGGGCCGCGTTGGGCGACAAAAATCGCTTGATTTTTGTCGCAGCTTCCGCCTCATGGCCGATTGCGCCGGGCAGAATAACCAAGAAATCGACTTTAAAAATTTTTTCCAGATTTTTAATTTTTAGCAGCACCGCCGGGTCGGAAACCCTGAAAACGATTATTTCCGGATAGTCAATCTTTTTACCGGCAAGCAGAGACAAAGCGCCAAAAAATTTGCTGATGAAGTTTTCTTCGGGCGCCGAATTTAAAATCGCGCCTATCGCCTCTTTGCCTGTTTTAATCGGACTGACCCGCCTTGCCACCAAAAATTTTTTGGACAATACGCCGACAATCGCCGGCGACGGATCAAATTCGCACCCGCGCGAAAAAACCGCGATAATCGTCGGATGATATTTTTTAATAACTTGTTTTGCAAAAAAAGAAAGCATTGGAATTATGTTAAAACTCAAATGTCAAATCTCAAAGCCATATGTTAGATGTTAAATCTGAAAATTGAAAACATCTAACATTTTACATTTGGTTTTGAAATTTAACATCTGACATTTGAGATAATTTTATTTCCTGTTCGCGGGAATTTCCAGATAATTCACCATAAATCTCGCGATATCGTTAAACACCGGCACAACCGATGATTCCGCGAATCTCGCGTTTTTCGGCTCGTCAATCTTAACCAAAATCACGAACCTGGGGTCGGGAATCGGGCCGAAGCCGGCAAAAGTGTGAATGGTTTTGTCCGAATATCCGCGCTTGTCGGGAAAAGGCACTTGCGCGGTGCCGGTTTTTCCGCCAATCCAATATCCTTTTATCGCCGCTCTTTTCGCGTGTCCGTCCTCTACCACCCTTACCATCATCGCGCTTATCTTTGCCGAGGATTCCGGAGAAATCACTTGGCGCACTGTTTCCGGTTTAGTTTTCTCTTCGCTGCCGTCTTCATGAATGATTTTATCAACAATGTAGGGTTTCATCAACTTTCCGCCGTTGACAAGCCCTGAAAAAGCGGTAATAAGCTCCAGCGGCGTTATCGCGATACCTTGGCCAAAAGAAGCGTTGGCGTAAGCGATTTCTTTCTGCGAATCCATGTTGCGCAAATCCCCGGCAATTTCTCCCTGCAGTTCAATTCCGGTCGGCACATTAAAACCGAAATATTTAAAATAATCGTAAAAAACGCTTTTGTCAACCTGTGAAGAGGCGAACACGGCTCCCGTGT
This sequence comes from Patescibacteria group bacterium, assembly GCA_018899995.1. GTDB lineage: Bacteria > Patescibacteriota > Minisyncoccia > JAHIHE01 > JAHIHE01 > JAHIHE01. The sequence continues at coordinate 3,246 of JAHIHE010000059.1, forward strand.
TTAATGATTTTTCAAGCACCTGAGTCATTGTCTGCAAACCGTTTGCTTTACCGTCGGAATTCCTTATAGTCCAGCCGTCAATTGCCAAGCTTCCGGTATCTTCATAAACCGTGTCCGGACCGATCTTTTTTTTATCAAGGGCTATTGCCAGAGTAAAGGGCTTGATCACCGAACCCGGCTCGTACCTGCCCTGAATCGCGGGGTTTTTGAAAACACTTAGGTCTTTCACTGCGGAATATTCGTTCGGGTCAAATCCGGGCCAATTCGCCATAGCCAAAATTTTTCCGGTTGCCGGCTCCATCACAATCGCGCTGCCAGAGAGCGCCGCAAGCTCTTTGCTCCTTGCTTCAAGCGCGGTCTCTACATGGTATTGTATTGAACGGTCAATCGTAAGCACGATATCGTCGCCGTTTTCGGCCGGATTGTATTCTTTGGTGCCGAAAGAAATAGGAAATCCGCCCAGTCCGCGCTCCGCCTCTATCATTCCTGTTTTGCCTTCTAGCCGATCGTTAAAAAATCCCTCAATTCCATATTGGCCAGCGCGCTTATTGCCCGAAAATCCCACAAATCCCAATACCTGCGACAAAAAATTATTTTCCGGCCAATATCTCCAATTTTCCGATTCAGATTGTATTCCTTTAAGGTTTAACGACTTGATTTTTGAAACAGTCTCTTCAGAAACCCTGCGGCTGATTATTTCGTATTGGTCACCGGGCCTGCTTAGCCGGTCTTCTATTTCTTTTTCCGGCAGTTCCAAAATTTTGGAAAGCGAAGCCGCCGCTGACCGCGCGTCTTTTATCTGAATCGGAACTGCGTAAACGAGGTATCCGGGTTTATTCATCGCGACCGGAAAATAATCAGAGCCGCCTTTGTCGCTGATGAAAATTTCGCCCCTGGTCGGAAACAATTTGCTCAAAACCGACCTTTGTCCTTCTGCCAAAGCGATGTAAACCGAGTGCTTAAGCACCTGCCAATAGAACATTCTGGATAAAATCGCGGCGGCTAATAAAAAAAATATCACCAACAGCAGGCTGATTCTCTTATCGCTGCTACTCGCTTCTGTCATAAAATATCTTAAATTGAAACGCGCGAATTAGTTATCGCCGGGCTAAACTGGAAGGCAAAATTGAAAGATACTGGTTGTCGGAAACCCGCAAAAAATTCAGTTTTTGTATTTCTTCGGCTTTTCCTATTTTTTTAAACGAAGAGTTTTCCGCGACAATAATCTTGTTTTTCTGGTTCTCTGTTTTTAGCCGGACGATTTTGTCTTCATAGGATTTTATTTCATATCCTAAAACCGCGGTGCTGTTTGTCTGGAAAAAATAGGCGGAGGAGAAAAAAATAACCAAAAGCAAAACAAAAATTCCCCACCGGCCGTGATTGGCTGGGGCTTTGGTGTATCTGTTTGCCAAATAACTGAAGTCTGATTTCATATTTTTTCCGCCACTCTTAATTTCGCGCTCCTTGCTTTTGGATTTTTTTCAATTTCTTCCAAAGAAGGAATGATTGGTTTTTTAGTGATTATTTTCAGGGTTTTTTGGTGCCGGCATGCGCATTCCAGCAGGATTTTTTCGCAAACGCAGTCCCTGCTCTCGCGGCGAAAAAAATTTTTTACAATCCTGTCTTCCAGGGACTGAAAGCTTACAACCGCCAACTTTCCGCCGCGGGGTAAAATTTCAAGCGCCTGCGGCAAGGCCTTTTCCAGATTTTCAAGCTCGCTGTTCACCGCGATTCTCAAAGCCATAAAAATTTTCGTTGCCGGCCGCGTCCTCCATGTTTTATTGCCGTAAAATTTCTTATACGCTCCCGCGGCAATCTCGGACAACTGGCTCGTGCGCAGAATCTTTTCGGACTTTCTCCGCAAAACAATTCTCTGCGCAATCACCCTGGCCAGCCGCTCTTCGCCATATTC
>JAHIHE010000060.1 GCA_018899995.1 Patescibacteria group bacterium
AAATCAGAATTTTTTCTTCTCTTGATAGCGCGTCCAAAATCCGCGCTGCGGCTTTTTCCATGTCTTTCATTAAATACGGGTCGTGCAAATGTTTTTCGTAATCCGGATTTAAAAATTCCTCAATATCTTTTTTTTCGGTAACTCCCCGATTAAAAAGCAGCTGTAGCGCGAGCGGCGGATATTCAGGAAACGCCTCGCATAATTTTTTATCAATTGGCGGCTTGATGATCCATTCGGTTTCCATAGCAAATCAATATAACAATTTAACAACTAAACAATTTAACAAAAAGAATTAAATTATTTTATTTTCAATCAAAAATTTTTTCACGGTTTCAAAAATTATTTTATGGCCTTTGGAATTAGGGTGCAGGCCATCTTCCAGTAACTTTTTATAATCTACTTTTTTAAATTGTTCAAAAAGTTCAATAAAGTGAATTTTATTTTTGGCACAAATGTCCTTTATGATTTTATCGTATTTTTCAATGAATTCATTTCTATAAGATTTGCCGGTCGTGCTGGCAAAGTAGGGATTTGTTTTTTTCTCGTCCACAGGTGTTAATCCTATAAAAATAATTTTAGCAGAAAATTTCTTTGCGCCTGAGATTAATTTTTGAACATTATTTTTGAATTCTTCAAAAGGCGTTAAAAATTCTTCAGTGTTTTTTACAAAGCAAGAATCGTTAATTCCAACCGCAAAAATAAAAACAGTTTCTTCTTCCAGCAATCTTTTTCTTGTTTCATTTTCAACCCTCTCTAATACTTCTTCCGTGCTGTCTCCATCAATGCTCAAATTATAAACCATGCAATAAAATTGCGGCTTAGATACGATTACTTTCTCGTCAATATATTTTCTTAATCGTTGCACCCACCCTCCTTCTTTGTCCCAGGCGCCATAAGCGATGCTGTCTCCAAAAATTAAAACTTGTGACATAAATGGTGAATTCCAAATTACAAAATCCAAATGTCAATTCAATGTCAAATGCTTTAATGCCTGAATGGCAAATTAATTATTTTGTCATTTGAGCTTTGGATTTGATTTGGCATTTGAAATTTGGGCTTCGAAATTGCTATTCAAGGTTTATTTATTCGTCATTTCAACTTTATCCTTTAATTTCTGCCATTCTTTGTCAACTTCTTCTTGGATTTTCTGAACTATTGCCTGATTTTCCGGCGCGAGCAAATGCTTGAATCTGCCTTGCGATTTAATCCATTCAATCACAGGCAAGGGGCTGGACGGCGAATAATTTATTTTATATTTTCCATTTTCCACTTCATAAAGCGGCCAAAGGTTCGTTTCAACCGCGAGCCGCGCGATTTTAATTGTTTTTTCCGGCGAATAATTCCAGAACAATTGGCACGGGCTTAAAATATTTATAAACGAAGGACCGTCAACCGCCATCGCTTTCTGCGCCTTGCTTGCCACATCTGCCCAAAGATGAATGGAAGTTTGGGCAACATAAGGAATTTCGTGAGCGGCCACGATTTCCGTTAAATTTTTTCGTTTCTGCGTTTTTCCAGAGCTTATTTTTCCCGGCGGCGTGGTAGTTGTTGCCGCGCCGGTTGGCGTCGCGCTGGAACGCTGGTTGCCGGTGTTTTGATATGCTTCGTTGTTATAGCAGACATAGAGAAATTTATGCCCGCGTTCCAATGCTCCGGATAAGCTTTGGATTCCAATGTCATATGTTCCGCCGTCTCCGGCAAAAACCACAAATTTTATTTCTCCCGAGTGCTCGGGATTAATTTTTCCCTTTTTACGCAAAACATTATACGCCTCCGCTATTCCGCTCGCGGTCGCCGCGGCATTGGCAAAAGCGCTATGGATCCAGGGGATTTTCCACGCGGAATAAGGGTATACCGTTGTGGAAACTTCCAAACATCCCGTAGCGTTTACGGCAATCACCGGTTCTTTTATGGCGGATAAAATTTCCCGCACCGCTATGGGCGCGCCGCATCCGGCGCAAAGCCGATGCCCGCCGGTCAGACGTTCGGGAGCTTTGGCTAATTCGTAAATATTCATAGTAGAATTTTGAAACCTGAGAATAAAAATGTAACTTGAAGTTTAAAATAAACTTATATTTTCAAAATGTCAAATGTCAAAATCCCCGCCTGCCAAAGCCTATCGCGCGAATTTTTTTCCTTGCTTTAATCAGTCAAAGAAGCTTAAAATTATCAACAAAGTTAATGGCAATGGCGGGCAGGCAAATATCAATTCAAGTCCAAAATAGATAAAATTACAAACCACAAATTACAAATTACAAACAAAACACAATTAACAAACTACAATTTATAAATTCTTTGTGTTTTGTAATTTGTTTGTGATTTGGTCATTGTGATTTGTGTTTTAAAAACTATTTGGCATTGATTTGACATTTGAGTTTTGGTATTTGGATTTATTAAAACTCGCAATAGCATAATTAGTTCTTGTTGAAATAGTATCAAAACTCGTTCTGTCATTGCGATCCCGAGTCCTCGGGATCGGGACGCAGGGCGACGCGGCAATCTCATTAGTCGCAAACAAAAATAAAGATTACTTCGCCCGTCTGCTGACGGGACTCGCAATGACAGAATAGACTATTTCAACAGAAACTAATTATACCACTTGTTGTTTCGTAAACCAAATTTAACAGCAGGAGTATTTATTACGACCTTACATTTCCACCGCGTTTTCTATATGCCGGATTTCTGCGTTCCGGGAAATTTTGTTAATTTCAACAGCGATAACATCTATTCGCCAGCCGGTCTCTTCCGGATATTTATTTTCGTAGAGAAAAGTTCTTGCGGTTTTAATCAGTTTTTGCTGTTTGGAAAAATTAACCGAGTCCTCGGGCAAAAAGACAGAGGGGTGATTTTTGAATTCCCGAGTTTTAATTTCCACAAAAACCAATTCTTTTTCAGGCGATTCGGCGATTAAATCAATTTCCCCCCACCTTTTGGAGTAATTGCGGTCCAAAATTTTATAACCCTGTTTTTCCAAATATTCTTGAGCAATTTTCTCGCCCAAGTCCCCGAATTCACGTTTTTGGGTAATCATAAATCGTTTTGCGGGGACACAGTCTCCGCTTTTATATTAGAGCACTTTTTGACAATAAAAGCAAATTATGTTATTATTTATATACTTTATACCTATATTTGACAATATTGTCAAATATAGGTATAATTTAAGTTGCGGTTGCTTACTCTCGGTTGTTCCATCCCTTCTAATCTTAGTTAAAAATGTTTCACGTGAAACATTTTAGTTATTTTGCTTTAAATAATGCATATTTTCATCTATGTATACTACGGAGGGAAGGCGTGAAACAATTTCAAATGTATTTTTTTATGGTATTTAGGCAATTATCGCAATTTTTCCAGCCAAATACATCTTTTTCAAAGTGCGGATATTTTCTTATTATTTTTATCAGAGATGAAACCGCCGCGCGCCAAACAAAATGCCGTTTATCCCGGCAAACTTTTTTAAGAATATATAAAGCCTTGTCGGGATATTTTATGCCAAACATAGCCCCCATACACATTGCGATATTCCAGCGCATATTTTGATTTTTATCCTTAATAAGTATGTGAAATTCCTTGAAAGCGAACGACGGAATTTTATATGATACGGCGCTCAACGCAAATGGTCCGCAGTTTTTACGGACATAACGATTATCATCGTTTAATAAAGGCAAAAGCAGTGAAAACGCTTCTTTGGCATGCGCCTTGGGAATCCGTAATAATCCAACCTCTAAGGCGCGCCTAATATTTGGATTTTTATGACAAATCCATTGTTTCCAAACGGGCAAATGGTCAATAAAATACTTATCATTTATTTCTTTTATTTTAGACGCAGCCATTTCTTTGATTTCCCAATCTGAACTATTAGCCATTCGCTGAATTCTTACTAATAATTTTTTATCCATATTACCTTTTAAAATTGTTTCACGTGAAACAATTTAGTTATAGTGCTTTAAACAAGCTACTTTTTTACCTATGAAAGCTACGGCAGTTATGCGTGAAACGGTTTTAATCACCTTCTTTGGTTAATGCCAATAACATTCCTATAACTATCCAAAAAGTCAATTGTCCTTGTTGCAAAGTCCAGAAATAATGATCAAACAAGCCAATAAACAAGAAACCAACAAAAACCGCCAACATTAAGCGGATAAATAAAATTGTTTCACCCACTTTCGCTAAAGCTATGGCGGGCAAGCGCGCCCCCACCGAAATTTCCCCACTATTTAAGTTTTTTTCTTTATTTAAATCAAAAAATGCCATTGTTTCACCCTCCTTCGTCTTATTATAAATTGTTTCACGTGAAACAATTGCCGAATTTTGCTTTAGATTAAATAATTTTTTCAAAAAGCGAGCAAGCTTCGGCGGGCAGGCGTGAAACAATTTTAGCATAAATGTAGGTGGGTGAAACCCGTAATTTTCTTTTTGCTTTAAATAAGCCATTTTTAGGACGGCAATTATAAAAATCAAGAAAATAAGCAATCCGATTATGCCTAACTCACTGGTTATCAACAAGTATATATTATGCGCCGGCTGATATTGCCACCAACTAAGCTTTTCCGAAGAATAGTCTGCCATTTTTAGTGTAAAATTGCCGTTTCCAACACCGGTTAAAGGGTTTTGTTTGATCATATTTATGGCAATATCATTATATAAAAGCCGATAACTGATTGCTTGCTGATATTTTTTTTCAGCGTCAGTGGTCCGGTTAATAATAATGCTTAAATTCAATGCCAAAAATACTGCAAAAGCAATAAAAATTATGACCAAGGCGAAGGTTTTTAGCTTATTTAAGCCAAAATCCACCGATTGTTTCACGTGAAACAATTTGCGATTACTTATCAGTAAAATGATTATAATAATTATTGCCGCTAACCACGCCACACGGGAAAAAGTTAGGGTAAAAGCCGCCAACTGCAAGATTATGCCTGCGGTTAATATGCTTATCCATGGTAAGGCGTTTTTCTCAATTCTATAGGTAAAAAGTAGCCAAAAACCGCTAAAAATGCTTAAAATTAAAAATCCTGCAAAAACATTGGGATGCGGAAATGTGCCATAAACGCGGATAATTTTTTCGCCGTCTACCACAATTTTAGCCACTCCGGCTAAATTTGGGTACAAAACCGATTCGCCGAAAATCTTAAGGTATAGAGAATGTTGGTATAAATACTGCAAAATACCAACAATTGATTGGAAAAATCCAGCGACAAAAACTATACTGAAAAGGTTTTTGAATCCGAACCAACGCAAACTTTGTGTAATATAAAAGAACAATAAGCCAAACCCCGCAAGCTTTAATGATTTATAAAAAGATATTTCTTTGTATTCTGACCAGTAAATACTTAAAAAACCCCAGGCAATTAGCAAAAAAAGCGCTAATATGTGGATAATATGTGGATAAGTGGATAACTTATTTAATATTATACTGAAATTTACTCTTTTTGTCAAGATATTGATCCCGTTAGAAATCCAATCTTGCTCTTTATATTTTCCAAGATTTTCAAACGAAAGCGGCTTGCGCCTTATGGAGTTATTCAATAGTGAGAGTAATTTAAAACCCCTAACGGGGTTGACAAAAAACAGAAAAAGTGTTATAATAAATAAAATATCGGATAAATAAAGGAAAAAAGTCGCGTATTCGTTAAAAAAGATACGTCGGTATGTTTCATGTGTGACAAAAGTTAATCGCGTTTGCAAGGGAATTGAAAACAAAAAAAGACCAAAGAAAATTTTTTCCAATCTTTCGAGATTTAGCGAATTTAATTTTCCAATTATGTAATTGTCCATCTACTATATCATAGCAGATTTTCGGAATTTTACGAGGCGGTGGTATAGTTAACATCATAAGGTGAACCCGTGGCGTCCCGCCCCGCGATAAACGCTGGGCAAGAATTCACATGTCCCGGGTTTATCCCGGGATCTCGGGCGCACCCATAAAATATCCATTATATAAACTAACTCTATTAAGTGGCGGCATTAAATGAGCGGGTGATGGGATTCGCACCCACGACCTTCTCCTTGGCAAGGAGACGTTCTAGCTGCTGAACTACACCCGCACAAAAACTCAAATCCTAAATCTTAAGCACGAAATCCTAAACAAATCCCAATGTTTAAAATCCAAAACATAAAGTTTAGAAAAGTCGGATTTGGAATTTAGAATTTGTTTAGTCCCGAGTACTCGGGATAGAATTTCGTGTTTAGAATTTGAGAATTGTGGTGCCGAGGGGGAGACTTGCACTCCCGACACCAGCTTTTTCAGAGCTGTGCTCTACTGCCTGAGCTACCTCGGCTTGCTCTACTTCACCCCGCCAAATTTATGTGGGCAATGCAGGACTTGAACCTGCGACCCTCTCGACGTCAACGAGATGCTCTACCACTGAGCTAATTGCCCGTACATATTTGGCGGGGCAAGCTGCTTGCCCCGAGCAAAGTCGCGGGGAGCTAAACGCGCAAAAGTGCAGTATTCTTGAATTAGTCCGAACGCATTTCGCCGCCGCAGGCGGCGAGAAACCACCCGCGAAAACCGAGCGGCTTCGCCGCAAGATTTAACAATTTCAAGTTTTTCTTTGGCGGCATTAAATCCAAGAATTCACAAAGTGAATACCTAAACGATATGAAACTAATTCATTTCAAAATTTACAAACTAGCAAAAAAGAATTTTTTATTCTTTTTTGCTACAAATTTCAACTGCTTTTCGGATAATAACCCTGTCCTTTTCTTTTTCTTCTTCCGAAAGTTCAGCATAAGGTTTGTTTTGTTCTGGTGGTGATCAACTACCATTTCTTTCCAACCATTTATCATGAATTGTGGAACTGGCGGCTTCAATAAAAGATTCGTCGAGCGGCACGCCAGACTCAATAGCTTTCTCTACTTCGGTAACTGCGACCTCTGCAGAAATTTTATTTTCTCCCTGCCATTCACTCGGCAATCCTTCATAAGGAGTATTGGCTATATCAACTTCCACAGCTCCACTATAGACCAGTTGCTTAATAAGGTTTTAGTTGTTTTTTTGAAAAATCAGTGGCTTAAAATAAGGGTTTTTTGAGATAAAATGCTTCAAAATATTATTAAGCAACTGGTCTTATGAGCTTGCGACCATGCTTGATCTTTCGTTTTCTTTATTCTCGGTTCGTAATCTTTCGATTCTTCTCTCCAGCGAGGTTTGCGCCACTCCTCATGAAGCTGGCTGCCGAGGCTCGCAATTCTTTCAGCCGTTTTGTTAAATTTTCCTTCCCTTTGTTCGTTCATCGCTCTCTGCTCGTCGGTCATCATACCTTCGGCTTTTGCCACTTCCTCCGACGATGGTTTATATTTTTCCATGGACATATTTTTTCTTTCTTAAAAATTAACTTGTTAATTTTTTATAGAAAGTGGACTAGACTTTCTATGAATTTATTTGAATTAGTGATTAAAAATTTTCTTTTCCCTGAACGAAATCGCCAACTGATTTTTTCGCCCAAAATTCAATACAATTTAATCGCCGAGCGAGGCGAGGCGAACCGAAACCGCTTGCAAATTCCTTACTGGTGCCCTTTGTTTGAAAATGCGCGAACCTTCTTTGAGCGGAACTGACGCTCCGCCCCGCCGGCGGCTCGCTGACGCTCGCAAGCCAAACAAAAACATTTTCTTTACAATTTTTGATTTCGCGCGCCCCCTAAAATTTTTTTAATTAAGGAAAAAAAATGTTTTTGCTTGACTCTGCCCTCAATGCTTCGGGCAGGGCGGCGGGGCTTCCGACGGCGATTTTTTTCGGCGGACGGGCTACAAATCAAAAAGGGTGGCGGGTGGGTTAAGGAAAAATAGAAATACAAAAAATATGCACAACTTGACTATTCACATTTTATCAAAATTTTGTTATACTGTAAATAGGATGTTTGCCAGTTGCTATGCATAACCTCACATATATGCTATTTCTATTTTTTACGAAATTTGCTATAATCTAATCAAGATGACTAAACAAAACTATCAATTCACCATTTTAGCCGTAAGGCTGAAATACGAGAGAGAGAGAGAGAGAGAGTAAAATCGCTCCGTGATTTTGATTTAGAATTTCATAGCCTAATAGTTCATGGCACTGTTTTTAACGGTGCTTTTTTAATTGTCTAAAAATTATGTTCGAGTCAATTTATCCTATTAGATTTTTTTTGAGAAATAAAATGAGAGAAAAACGATTTATTTTTTCAATTTTGATTATAGTTATTCTTGCCTGCGGACCATCTGCCGCCCGGGCGGTTCTGGTAATTACCGCTCCTGCTTCAGCTACTTTAACTGGTAAAACTGTTTCTATTACCGTTCAAACTTCAACTGGAGTTATTGGTGATAGCAATAATGCTAATCTTATTGGCGTGAAAGTAAGCGATGATGGAACCGCGGGCTGGAGCGCTGTTATGGCTTCTACTCACTTTACCACTCGGGCTACTCAAAAGACGCTGGCTGGTGCTAATAATACGGTAACTTTTACCGGAACTTATGATGGACTTGACGGCGTTTTAGATCCGAACGGGACATTTAGAGTCAAGATTACAACCGGGGGCGCAGTAGGAACAGCAGTATTTTCTTGGTGGGATCCAGCCGCCAATCTGACTTCAAACGTTACCACTGCCGCTAGTGTTGTTCTGAGTAATGGAATAACCGTTAACTTTGCTGCCGCTACCTATGCTGTTGATGATGAATGGTCAGCTGGAGTTGATGTTTTTCCGTATACGGGTTTAACCGTTACCCCTTCAGGTATTTACGCTGAAAGCGGCAGCTTAACCGGCGTAAGCGCAGGTTCTTCAGAAATTCTTTCCGGCACCGGGGCGACATCTAATGCCAAAACAATAATGACAGCTACGGCCGGCAATGGCACCGGCATTTATTGGCAAGATGAAGATTTAAGCTTAAGTGTTCACGCTAATTCTTTATCCGGCAATTTTACTGCCACAGTTACTTTAACAGTTTCATGAAGTGGATATTTAAAGGTCGAAGGCTGGTGGCCTTTATCCCACCAAATATAATTAAAATTAAGAAAGGAAATAAAAAAATATGAAAAAAATACTAATTTTGATTTCGATTTTCGGTTTGATTGGTTTAATTAGCGGTTTAGGAATTCAGGTTGTCAGAGCAGTTTCTACCGCTCTCGATGTCACGATGACTGCCGGCAGTTTATCTATTTCTAATTCCACTGCTGCCACTGCTTCTTACACAGGCAAGACCGTTTCAATCACTGAGCAAACTGATACGGCGACTATTGGCAACACTACCTACACTGATACTACGGGAATAGAAGTGACAGACACAAGAGGCACTGGGGCAGGCTGGAGCGCTGTTATGACAGTGACTCATCTGAATACCAAGGCTACTCAGAAGACGCTGGCCGGCTCTAATAATACGGTAACTTTTACCGGAACTTATGACGGACTAGATGGAGTGTTGGACCCCAACGGAACTTTCAAAGTAGAAATTACTACCGGCGGAGCTGTCGGAACTGCTGTTTTCAAATGGTGGGATCCAGCCGCCAATCTGACTTCAACTGTTACCACTGCCGCTAGTGTTGTTCTGAGTAATGGGATAACCGTCAACTTTGCTGCCGCTACCTATGTAGTAGCAGACAGCTGGTCAGCTGGAGTTGATGTTTTCCCTTACAATTACAGCACTACCAAAGGTTTGACCGCCACTCCTTCAACCATTCATAATGCCAGTGGTAGTTTAACTGGGGTAACGGCCGGGAGCGCGGAGTTAATGACTGGCTCTGCTGCTACTTCTAATGCCAAGACCGTAATGACCGCCGCGGTTAATAGGGGATTTGGTGATTATTTTATTGATGTGGGTTTAAGCCAGACCATTCATCCTAACTCTTTGTCCGGAAGTTACACATCTACGGCTGTTATCACTGTTTCCTAAAAGGTTGGGAGCCTGAATAACAAAAAGGCAGAGCAGCTGGGTTAAAATTCTAAACTGCTCTGCCGGTCGGTTTTTCTGACCATGCATAAATTTATGTCATTAAAAAAACGGATAAATCCCATTAGATATTTTCAATCTAACGGGACAAGAATTTTGATTGTCGGTTTGTTAGGATTTTTTGCTTTGGCTAGTTTTTGCTATGCAATTAGCTATGGAGGTCTGGGAATTTATCCCAATGAAAGCGAATGGAACGAAAAAAATTCTTTAACTAAATCCTGGTTTATCTATACCTTAGAGCCAAGTGAAGTAAAAGAGGCCAAGGTGAATGTAGTTAATCAGTCTGAACAATCAGTAGAAGTTAAAATCTATCCAGTGGATGCGGTAACTACCAAAGACGGGGCTTTTGCTCCTCAATCGGAAGACAGAGAAAAAATTGATGTTGGCGCCTGGATTAATATGCCCGTTTCCGAGCTTTCTTTAAAACCGAATGAAACAAAAGCCGTTGACTTTACCATTAAAGTTCCTGAAAATGCCGAGGTAGGCGACCATATGGGAGCAATAATTGTTCAGTCTAAAGAAGCTCCGGAAGCGGAGAAAGGAACCGTGATGAAGGTGGTGAGTCGAGTGGGCGCCCGAATTTATCTGACTGTGCCGGGAGAGATAATAAAAGAGTTAGAGTTCAAAGATTTTAATTGGAAAATGGAGGAAAGTCAGGTTGTCTTTTATTTGACTTTAGCCAACAAAGGAAATGTTAGAATTGCGCCAAAAGGAGAGATTGAAATTCAAGATGAATCGGGAAACGCGGTGGATAAAATAAAAATAACCGAAAGGGAAGTTTTCCCCAAAGACACTATCGTCCTGCCGACCAAATGGGAAAAGACAACGGTCGGAAAATTTATTGCCCTAGCTGCGGTAAATTACGGCACCGAAAAGAACTTAACCAAAAAATTAAGTTTTGAGGTTGAAAGCGCTCAAAAACATCAAAAAACTCTCCTAGAAACCGGTTTAATTGTTGGAGGAATAATTATTCTTTTGATTATTTTCTTTGCAGTTAGAAAGAAGTTTGATTTTAAGTTGGTTAGAAAATAAGAGAAAGAGTTGAACTTAAAAACAAAAATGCCTGAAGTGCCTAAGGTAAAACTAATTCGCCAAATAATTATTGGGCTGGTTTGTCTGTTATTTCTAGTCAGCCCCGTTTTTTCTTTTGCCGCTGATACCCAACTTGAACTTCAGATGGCCCCTTTCCCTGCTCCCACTAATCTAACAGCTACGGTAGTTGGTTCTAATCAGATAGACCTCAGTTGGTCAGCCGTTTCTGAAGCAGCTAACTATAAAGTTTATCGAGGAGGCGTTTTAGTTGCTTCTCCAACTACTACTTCTTATTCTGATACTGGGGTAGGCCCAGGAATTACTTATTCTTACACTGTTTCAGCAGTTAATATTGATGGAGCGGAATCTCCTCAGGGTTCTCCTATTTCAGTTACTATTCCAACTGGTGGCGGGGGAATGCCGGCTGCTTGGTTTAATCCACCAGCTCCGCCTGCTGGAGGTTTTGCTATTTTAATTAACAACGGCGACGAATACACAAATAACCCAATTGTTACTCTTACTTTAAAAGGCGGTTCAAATACTGAAAGAATGGCAATTTCTAATTTTTCTGATTTTAGGGACGCTGGTCAAGAAGCTTATACTACTTCAAAAACCTGGGATTTATGCAAGGGGCAAACTTCTTGTCCTGGAGGCGAATACATTGTTTATGCTAAATTTTACACTTCTTGGGGAACGGCTTCAGAGGTTATTTCAGATAAGATCATTTACAAAAAAAAACCAATCACCGAATTGACTATTGAGCAAATAAAGGAAATTTCAAAGAAAATTGCTGACTTAAGAAAACAAATTGCTCAACTTTTTAAAAAGGAGGTTGTTGCTGAAGTTCCCAAAGCACCCCCAGAAGAAATTGTTCCGAAAGAAACACCCCCTGAAGAAATAACTCCTCCAGCTGAGGAACTTCCAGAAGAAGAAATAATCACTCCACCAAAAAAAGAAGTTCCTCCGGAAAAGGAAAAAGTAGGAATTATTGATTTCTTCAAAGAATACGGAAAATGGCTCTGGCAAAAAATTACTAATTTCTGGCAAAAAATCTGGCCGTTTTAATAAATTAATTATAATTAAATTTTTGTTAAAGGCTGAGTTGGCAGTCTATGACGGGTGCAGAAATCCGTCGGTGTGCCAACTCACGCCGGCGGATTTTTGTTAAAAATACTTTAACTTCCCCAGTCCCGCCAAGCGGGACACAGGGTGGGAACGGCTCCGAAAATACCAAAGTCCGCAAAATATATTCTTTTTTGAAAAATTTTTGCCGCCTGCTCCTTAAATGTAAATTTTGCGGGCTTTGGCTGTTCGCCTTTGGCGGACTTTCGGAGCTATGGGTGGGAATCCGCGAAACGGATTTCTGCCCCGCCCCGCAAGCGGGGCGGGGCAATTAGTCAGTGCCGGGATTTTCTTGATAGAAAGTTCTAACTTTTTCCAGTAAACACCACATTAGACGATTTCTCTCGCTCTCGCCCCTCGCTTCGCTCGGGGCTCGGGCTTCGGCGGGCAGAAAACAACAAAACGAAATTTTTTAAATTGTCGGTGTAATATAAAATTAAAAACTTCTAAAAACTATGGTTAAATACTTCATCTATTGTAGAAAATCAAGCGAGGACGAAGAAAGACAAATTTTGTCTATACGAGGCCCAGCTCGCCGAGTTAAGAGAATTTGCCAAGCAAAACAATCTTTTCGTGGTCAAAGAATATTACGAAAGCAAAACCGCCAAAGAGCCAGGCCGAGAAGTTTTTAATTTTATGATGTCGGAAATTGAAAAAGGCAACGCTTCGG
>JAHIHE010000061.1 GCA_018899995.1 Patescibacteria group bacterium
CCAAACATCAAGAAACAAACACCAAGCAATAATCAATAATCAAATCTCAATAATCAAACATTGGGTATTGGTTATTCGGTAATTGGAATTTGTTTGGTTATTGCATCTTGGTTATTGGCAATTATTTTACTTTGTCATTTGGATTTGATTTGACATTTGAAATTTGAAATTTGGGCTTTGGAATTATTAAGAGTTTTAAACTTTTTGGTTTATGGTTTTGGTATTTGGTTTTTGAGATTTGGTTTTATAAAATTTTATCTTCCTTACTATCTCCTTGTGCACTTCTCCCACGCTTTGCTCCCCGTTCACTTCTATCAAAATGCCTTTCTCTTTGAAAAATTTCAATGTTTTTGCCACTTGCTTGTAAAAATATTCCAGCCGGTTTTTTATCAAGCGGGGGGTGTCGTCGGAACGCTTGATTATCTTGCCGCCGCAAATTTTACAAGGTCTAACCGGCGGTTTATCCAAAGTATAAACCTCCTTGCACTTGGAGCAAATATAACGCTTTTTAAGCCGCTTTAAAACTTCCTGTGTTGAAACTTTTAAAAAAATAGCAAGAGGCAATCCCCTCCCGCTTTGTTTAAACCATTTTAGCGCCAGCTTTGCCTCGCCGATCATCCGCGGCTGTCCGCTGAAAATCAGTCCTCTGCTGATCGGCTTTGAAAAAATCTGCCGTCTTATCCATTCTTTGATTATATCCGTAGGCGCTAATTTTCCCTTATTAAGCTTTTCCGAAACGCGCCGGCTGTTTTCAGCCCTTGAAAAAATAAGTTTTCTCAAATAATCTCCTCCGTCAACTACTTTCAAGTTAAATTTGCGCCCCAAAATTTCGGCCTGCGTTCCTTTGCCCGAGCCCGAAGAACCTAAAATAATAAAATTATTTACCCCGCTTTTCATCGGGGGGTTTGGTTTTTTCCCGGAATTCATCAATGTGATTAAAAATATCCTTGCTGATTTCCTCTACGGACGGCTCACCGTTTATAATTATAAGCCGTTTTCTTTGGACGTAATAATTTTTTAAATCTAGCATCCGCGATTTATATTCCGTGATTCTCGTGCGTACCACTTCGGGCTTGTCGTCTGATCTTGTAATTAAGTCTCCGCCGCATTTGGAGCATTTTTTCGTTTTATACCCCGGATCCGCCGGAAAAAAAACCGTGCTGCATTTAGAACAAATAAGGCGTTGGCTTATGCGATTCGCTCCCGTATCAGCGCGAATATCCAGATAAATAACCACATTATCGGGCAAATTATAATTTTTTAGGATTACATTTAGCGCTTCTGCCTGAACTAAAGACAGCGGAAAAGAGTCAAGAAGAAATCCTTTATTAATATCCATTTTGGACATTTCCTCTTTTACAGCCTCTATGATAATCTTGTCGGACTGCGGAATTCCTTTAGTTAAATTAGTTCTGACCTGTTCGCCGAGCGGCGTTTTAAGCGTAGCTAATCTGCGGACGATATTTCCAGCAACAATATAATTCAAATTATATTTTTGAGCAATTACTCGTCCTTGAGTCCCTTTGCCAGAACCCGGAGGGCCGATGAGGGTAATTATAAGCGGCAATAACATAAATATTGAATCTCTGTTTTTAAACAGAGTTAATAATTATTTACCATTTCCCTAATTTTTAATTTCTATTGAATTTCTAATTCTTTAATTTCTAAACCTCTTATTTGAAAATTGGGCTATTGCCCGCCTACGGCGGGTCCGCAGAAGGCGGAAAAATTTATTGAAAATTGATAATTGATAATTGAAAATTATAAAGTAATTTTTCACTTAAAAAATCGCGATTAAATTATCCAGACTTACCACTAAGATCTTTTGATTTTAATACTTCTCGTAGTCCCGCGTGATTATCTGCGATTCAATCTGGCGCATCGTGTCAAGCACGACTCCGACGACTATCAAAACCGCCGCTCCGCCCAAAACAAGATTCGCGGTATGGGTTATGGCCTGGCCGATAAAAGGCAAAACGGCGATGATTCCTAAAAATACCGCGCCAGCCAAAGTAATGCGATTAATGACATAAGATAAATAATCCTTTGTGGAGTTTCCGGGACGGATGCCGGGAATAAATCCGCCCTGTTTCTGCAAGTTGTCCGCCACCGCCTTTGGTTCAAAAACAATCGCGGTGTAAAAGAAAGTAAAAAGCGCCACTAAAATAAAATAGAAAAATCCGTAGAATGTCTGATTGCTGAAAAGTTCGGTGATTTTTGTTGCCACGAGGGCCACCCAATGATTTTTCGCGTTGGTCAAAAATGAGCCGATTATTCCCGGGAAAAGCATTATGGACATCGCGAAAATAATCGGAATCATTCCGGCGGAATTCACTTTCAAGGGAAGATAGGTGTTGACTCCTCCGTACATTTTCCCGCCTCTTACACGCTTGGCGTAGGAAATAGAGATATTACGCTGGGCCTCGGTCACCAAAACGATTCCCGCCACTACCAAAATTGATAAAACTAAAAATCCGGCATATGTCGGGATTTTAGAAGCGTCCCATGACAGCGCTACTTCTCTGATGGTTTGCGGAATACCTGAAACGATGCCGGCAAAAATAATAAGAGAAATTCCGTTGCCGATGCCCTGTTCGCTCATAAGCTCGCCCAGCCACATTAGAAATATTGTGCCGGCAGTCACCACAATCAGGGCGGATAGTAAAACTTTTGGCGCCATAGGATCCAAAATACCCTGGTTTTGAAACAGAGCAAGCATTCCGTACGCCTGAAGCAGAGCAAAAGGCACGGTCAAAATTCTGGTGTATTGGTTAAATTTCTGTCTGCCTGCTTCGCCGGATTCATGGTACATTTCCTTCATTTGCGGAAAAATCATGGTCAAAAGCTGCATAATTATGGAGGATGTGATATACGGCCCGACGCCCAGCATTACGATTGATAAATTTGAAAGTCCGCCGCCGGAAAAAATATTGAGCAGGCCAAAAAGCTGGTTATTTTCAAAAAAGAGGCGCAGTTTTTCCGCGTCAACGCCTGGTATCGGCAAATGCGCCGCCAGCCGGAAAACAACCATCAGCGCAAAAACATATAAAATCTTGTTGCGAAGGTCTTTTGACTGGAAAATTTTTACAATTTTTTCAAACATAAGTTCAATTTAACAACTAAGCAATTTAGCAAAATTATTTACGTTTGTTTATTTGTTTAATTGTTAATTTGCTTAATTGATTCCTTAATCGTTCCTCCTGCTTTTTCTATTTTTTCTTTCGCTTTTGCCGAAACCGCGCATTTCTCAATTATGAATTTCTTGGTAATCTCGCCTTTGCTTAGAATTTTAACCGCCAAGCGTCCGTTTTTGATTATTCCTTTCGCGGCAAGGGATTCGGGAGCGATTTTTTCGCCGCTTGAGAAGCTTTTTTCCAGCCTAAAAAGATTAACTACCGCGGGTTTGGGATAAATGCTTTTAAACCCGCCGAGTTTTGGAAGATGGCGAATCAATCCGGAGCCGATTCTTTTAAGCTTCAGCCGCTTTCCCGTTCTCGCTCTCTGCCCCTTTATGCCCCGTCCGGAATAAGTGCCGCGTTTGCCGCCGCGTCCGACGCGCCTGCTTTTTTGCCTTTTTGTTTTTAATTTAAGTTCGTGAATTTGCATACCCCGTTAGAAACCCTCGGCGAAAAATAATTTTAGTATTTTTAGATAAAATCCGCCTTCGGGTATATTATATTTTATTTAGATAAACGCATTACCCCATTATAATTTAAAATTATTTTTCGCATTTTTTTCAAAATTCTGCACAATGACTTATCCTCTGACCAGAAAAGATACACATACCGCCAAAGACGGGTTTCTAACGGGGCATAATTTAGATATTGGATACTACAGTATTAGATATATTATTTGTACCAGTTGTTTTTTCTTTTACTTCTGTTTTGGGTTTGAAAACTCTTACCGGCTTGAATTTTTGCAGCGCTAAAATCGTGGCCCGGGTGCAGTTAAGCTTATTGGTGCTTCCGATTATTTTGGCTGAAGCGTTTTCCACTCCCGCGAGCTCCAGGATCAGCCGCACCGCTCCGCCGGCAATAATACCGCTTCCTTTTGGCGCGGGCATCAGTAAAACCCTGCTTGCTCCGGACTTTTGATAAACCTCATGCGGGATGCTTCCTTTTACAAAAGGAACTGTAATTGGAGATTTCTTCGCGCGAGTGACTGCCTTGTTGGTGGCGTCGGTCATATCCGCTCCCTTGGCGATGCCAAACGAAACTTTTCCCTTGCGGTTGCCGATAATAACCAGCGCCCTGAAACTGAAGCGCTTTCCGCCTTTTACCACGCGGGCAACTCTTTTCGCTTCCAAAACTTTTTGCTCGTATTCGCTTTTTGCTTTTCTGCCTCTTAAAATCATATTGTTATCAATTTAGCAATTTAACAATATAACAATTAGACAACTTAGCAATTTAGCAATTAAACAAAATACATAAGATAATAATTGAAAACAGAAACTAACCGATAATCTGTTTAGTTGCTTAATTGTTTAGTTGTTAATTTGTTTAGTTGTTAATTTGTTTAGTTGTTAATTTGTTTAGTTGATTTAAAACTTCAATCCGCCTTCTCTGGCGCCGTCGGCCACTGATTTTATTCTGCCGTGGTATTTTAAGCCGCCGCGATCAAAAACGACTTTTCCAATGCCGATTTTTTTGGCTTTTTCCGCGATCAGTTTGCCCACCTCTTTGGCTATGTTGATTTTTCTCGCTACGGATTCTTTCGTCTTTGACTTAGTCGCTTTCTTATCCTTCAGCCCCATTCCGATGTCAGAAGCGCTTGCAATGGTCTTAGAATCCGAATCATTGATAAGCTGAGCAAAAATATGCTTGTTGCTCCTAAAAACCGACAGTCGCGGCGCTTCAGCGGTGCCTTTAATCTTTGCCCTTGTTCTCAAGTGCCGTCTTTTTTTCTTTATCAATTTGTAGCTTTGGCTTTCTTTAGACATACAATTCAATTTAGCAATTTAACAATATAACAATTAGACAACTTAGCAATTTAGCAATTAAACAAAATACATAAGATA
>JAHIHE010000150.1 GCA_018899995.1 Patescibacteria group bacterium
GTCTGTGGTATTATAATTACATATCCATATTGTTTTTGTATCCAGACTGTTATTGGAACAACATCATCAACTATATTTAGTTTTAAATCAGCCCCGAAAGGTTTAATCATTTCTATTGAATCAGATAAATCAATGGTTTGTATATTTCCTTCGTTATCATAAAATATTACTTCTTTGACAACTGCTGCGCTTTTTCCTTGTGTTATAATAGGAATTGGTATGTTTGTAGGTAAAATTATTATATTTCCAAAGTATACTGCGCTTGCTTGTCCTTGTTCATCGTATTTTATATCAGAGCGCGCGGCTTGATAATACAATGGACAACTTGCATCTGATCTAGCGTCGCATCCTGTTCCAAAGTATTGTAGCCACTGGAATTTTCCTATCAAATCATCTGATGCTATCCAATAGACTTTAGGAGAATCGCCTTGATATTTTTTAATCAATTGCAATGATTCATCTTCATTCGTAGTAGCCATTATTTTACCAAGGTCTACTATACGATCATTAATGTTGTACATACATGGCTCTGGGCAGTGCGCTCCGTCTGCAAAGTTTCTTCGCTCAGCAATACTAGCTATCATATGTCCTGGGTCCCACCATGTTCCAATTATAGATAATTGCGGTGTTTGTGTTTTTATGAAATTCCAAGCACCATCCCAATTTGAATTCATGTCAGGACCTAATTGCGTACCTAGTTGCATTGAAACACCCACTGCTATAAACATTATGCAGATACCAACACCGATTGCAAATACTTTCATGAAATCGTTCTTTTTAGACCAATCTACAAAATAACCATATCCGGCGCCGATAACTATTATGAATAGTGCTGATGAGAATTCTGTAAATCTAATTCCTCTGAAAGTTGTAGCAACTGCGATTAGTGCAAGTGTTAATAGTATAGATATTTTATTAATATCTTTTTTATATCCTGCGTATAATCCGAAAAATATGAATGACACAAATGTTAAGAATACTGCCATGTCAATATAGACCACCCCTGTAACAAATTGACCCATTGCAAGCATCCATCCGTTTAGGTTGAATATATTAAATGCTTGTAATTCGGCAATAGATATGTTTACTATCCATGATTCAGCTTTTCCAGCAAATCCAATTATGGAAATTAGTGATTGAATGAATATGTCTGTTTTCAGAAGATAACCTACGCCTATCAATGAAGCCGCCAATCCAGTCAATATTAAAAATTCTTTTTTGAATCCAATCATAGCATGTTTGAAATTTTCTTTTAAATTCGGTTTTGATTTTATACCTTCTTTAATATCTTCTTTTCTCATTAGAGTTGTTAACACAAGAAGTGTTATAGTATATATTGCAACCATGATAAATGAATAGATAAATAGACCCCATGCAAACATGAATGCAAGAAATCCAGTAAATGCCATTGCATAACTTGTTATTGTTTTTTTTCTAAGAGCATAAATTCCAAGATAAATTGTTAATACGATGAAAAATAATGCCAGTTGATCTGTATCGTAAGAACTTCCAAATGTTCTTATGAGTATCTGTGGAGCGGTTCCAATCAGTCCAGCAGCGAGCAGACCTCCATATTTATTGGATATTTCTCTACCAAGTAGAAAAGCAGGAAAAACTATCATCGCTCCATATATTGCAGATGCATAGGAACAGACTGTAAGAAGACTTATACCAAAGCCTTTTACTAGCCAGTATATTGCTGATGTTATGTAAGCCATAAGAGGCCCCAGTAAAGTACTGTTGATTGGTCTACCGACATAATATGTTAATTCATCCCAATTTGGCAAAACCCCCCAATCTGCAAAATATTTCGTGAATCTAAACTGAAACATTGGATCAAAAGAAAGTATTCTATCTGGTATTATATTTATACTTCTAACATAATATGATATAAAAAATATTGCTGCAAGTGCAAATGCCCACCAATACTTAATAAAAAAATTCTTAATATTCAGACTAACACCTATGAACAATTACAAAAGTAAATATAAAAAGATTTAAAACAAGGGGTTTACCAGTCGTCGTCTTCATCGTCGTCATCGCTACTTTTAACAACGTCATCAATTACTGGCGGTTCACTATTTTCATCTATTGCTGGTTCTTCTTCTTCAAATTTTTTCACAATTTTTCTTTTTTTAGTCATCTTCATCGACCTCTGTCTTATTTTTCTGTTTATCCAGAAAGTATATAAAGCTATCTGAATCTAAAATATAGATATGAAAGACCAAGTAAAGTTGTGGTTTGAGAAACCTCTAAGAGGAATGAAGAACTTCTTTAAGAAATCCGAAGCTATAGAAATACCTTTGAAACAAGAAATAGAAATTGAAATTCAAGATGCTGGCGGGTTTATAACAGCTGTTGTAAGACTTGGTGATTATAGAAAAGATCAGGTTAGAATAAATGCAACTTCTAAAACACTTGAAGTAACTGGTCAGAAAGAGGGTAGAGCAATTCAGGCAAAAGACGGATACTATAAAGAAGAAATGTCTGGTGAAGCTGAAAGAAAAATTGTTTCACTTCCACACGAAATAGATCCAAATTCTGTTAAAGCTAAATTTGAAAATGGCGTTGCTAATATTGTAATGCAAAAGAAAGTAGAAAGAAGGTTTAGTAGATAATTTATTCTTTCCATCTGTTTGTGTCTACTGTTTCTCCGTTTTTAGGAGCTATTGCATTAAATCCACGACTTCTTAATTCCTGCGCAAATCTCTGGCAATTATCGCCGTGCATACAAACTACTTTCTCCGGCTGTATTTTATTGATAAATTTGAATAAATCATTACGATCAGCATGCGCTGAGAAGTCTAATGAGTTCACTTGCATTTTTAATTTTAGGTCTGTTTCCTCGTTTACGAAACGTCCTGTATCTAACAGGTAGCGTCCAGCTGTTTTAGGTATTTGAAAACCGACAAAGGTAAGAGAATTCTTGTTGTTGCTCCAGAGATTTCTAATATATTGTATAGCAGGGCCGCCGTCGCAGTTATGAGTAAGCAATCCGTTTGCAATATAATTAGAATAGCCGGGTATTGTAAAGTCATACACAAATTCAGTATCGCTCTGGAATTCAGTTTTTTCCAATATTTTATTCCAAAAGATATTATTATTCGTAAGGATCTTTAATTTATTGATGAATTTGTCTAACTCCTTATTTTTTCTATCAAAGAATTT
Source organism: Patescibacteria group bacterium (assembly GCA_018899995.1). Taxonomy (GTDB): domain Bacteria; phylum Patescibacteriota; class Minisyncoccia; order JAHIHE01; family JAHIHE01; genus JAHIHE01. The sequence continues at coordinate 3,169 of JAHIHE010000150.1, forward strand.
AATAAATTTTATCAGTTGAGATTTTGTTATGTATTCATCGCAGCTTTTATGAATATGAAACATTCTGCTTTTTGGAATTTTCTTATAATATTTTTTCAGTTCATTATATAACGCATATTTCTTTACTGGAACTATGTCAAAATGGTTCCAGCCGTCTTTAATGATGTTTGATAATTTCTCAAGTTTATCTTTCTTTTTTCTTGAGCTGAAATTTATGTATTTTTTATATTTTCTTATTGAATCTGGGTTTTGTATTGATAAAATATAACCTTCGAATACCTTGTTCTTAATCCTTTTATGAGTTATATTCACGCTTGATAATATTCCAAATCTTAGGA